>CAYOXK010000063.1:0-16090 GCA_964407915.1 uncultured Gammaproteobacteria bacterium | reverse complement strand
TATTGCTTACTTGACCTTACACGTTGGGGCCGGCACGTATCAACCCGTGCGCGTAACGGATATCGCGCAACACACCATGCACAGCGAGTACGCGCAGGTGAGCCAAGAGGTTTGCGACAAAGTTAATCAAACCAAAGCGCGCGGGGGTCGAGTTGTTGCCGTGGGCACAACCTGCATAAGGTCACTAGAGACGGCAGCCTTAAACAGTGGCGGGTCGGATCTACAGCCATTTGCGGGCGACACCGATATCTTTATCTACCCTGGCTTTAAATTTAAAGTTGTGGATTGTTTACAGACCAACTTTCATTTACCCGAATCAACTTTAATGATGCTGGTCTCCGCATTTGTAGACCAACCCACGATCATGGCAGCGTACGCCCACGCCATCGCCCAACGCTATCGCTTTTTCAGCTACGGCGACGCGATGTTTTTACATCGGTGTAAGGTTTGATCCCGGATTTGGTCGTATTGATTAAAAAGACGCGAGCATCACGATGCACGATACACCTAGACGGCGATTTTAGTGTTCCTCTGAAAGCATTGAGCTGCTAAATTTGTTGGCATGATTATTAATTGTGGCCCTGCTTTCTTAAATGCCGACCGAGTTATGCAATGCTGTTCGTCGGGAGAAGAATAGTAGCTGATTAACTCGGAGTGATTCATTTTACAAATGAGCTCTTTTCTGAAGACTCTTGCGCGGCTAAAACATGCCGTATTTGTGATTTAAGGGCATCAACATTACAATGTCATTGTAATGTTTAGTTTGTATTTACATTTCTTACAGGAGATTACATGGCTGCTAAAAGTGAACGAATAACTATCTTGGCTACACCAGACTTTAAGGCGTTTTTGAATGCTGAAGCGCAAGCGCAAGGATTAAGTGTTTCTGAATTAGTCCGCGAACGCTGCGCTGTTCCTGCAAATAGTGAAGAAGATGCCGCGCTGTTAGCATCAATAATTGATCTAGTTAAATTATCCACTAGCGCAGCAGATAAGGCGCTCTCTAAAGGATTAGACGATCTGACTCTGGCACTGAACGAAATCAGAAAAGGTAAGTAAGTGGGCACGATTAAGGATGCCATTGATGCGATGAATAAGGTCGTATTAATGAACGATAAAGTTGAGAGAACAGGGCATGCGCTGAGTGAGCTCGCGAAAGAACTGCGCGACCACGAGGGTAGATTGATACGCATTGAGACATTTATCGAAATGGCAAAATCTAACCAGAACAAGCTAAGCCATCGCTAAACTAAATTGAAGCGTCAAATGTAAAACACGCTCGCGATGCCCGCCCTTGATAGTGTCAAAAATCATTCGCCCTTTCGATTGTCGATATCCTTCGGGCACCACCGTCGCTCAGTAGTCGAACTAAAGTTTTGCGATACCGTGCGAGCGTAATAGTTTGGTAAATAGGTGGTGGGCTAGGGTGTAGGCGAGGATGTTGCCGCATACTATGCCAGCGAAGAGCCCCGCGAGATCGGCGAGTTGTAAGCCAATGTAGGCACAGGGCACCGTAAACAAAAGCAGTCGGGCCAGATTGATGTACAGAGCCCAACGCGGCTTGCCGAGTACATTCATTGCCACATTGATCAAAATGGTGTTGCCCGATAGTCCGTGGCTAAACGGTACAATGGCGAGGAACATTATAATGACGCGGGCAACATTTTCGTCCTCGGTAAAAATCGCGGCAATGTGCGGGGCAATAAAGTAGAGCAATACCGCTAGGCCCGTTTGAAAAACCAACACGAAGCGGAATGTTATTCGCACGGCATCGGCAATTCGATCGAGATTTTTGGCGCCAAAATTTTGCCCGATAAACATCGGTAGCGTTGATGACAGCGCGTACACCGTCATCAAGCTCATTGCTTCGATTCTGGCAGCGACTCCAAAACCGGCCACCGCGTCGGTGCCCAGCACCGCTACTAAATAGGTTAAGGCGGTGGCGATCAACGGCACAATGGCGTTCGCCAGTACGGCCGGAATAGCGATGTCGAGCAGTTGTGCTAAATGCTGACGAGATTCCTGCCAGCGCAATCGTGTAATAACGATTAAGCGCTCCACCACACCGAGCCGATAGCCTGCAAACAGAAAGGCTATAAGCACCGCACACACGGTGGCCATAGCGGCACCCGCGATGCCAAACCCAGGAACGGGACCCCAGCCGAAGATAAACAAAGGGTCCAACAGCATATTGCTGAGGGTCATAATAATCGCGATTTTGGCGGCCGATCCCGTATCACCAATGGCGCGAAACGTGCTGCTCGAAACCGTCGTGAGCATGATCAACGGTACTCCAATCAGCCAAATGCCCATATACGCTTGAATCAACGGAATCGTACTTTCTTGGGCTCCCAAAGCAAGGAATATGCTCTTTTGCGTGACACACAATAGGGCGACCACAACGAGCGCAACCACCACCGTCAATACTAGGCCGTCGGTGATAAGACGCGCTGCGTGCTCAGCGCGATTTTCCCCAATCAAACGCGAAGTAAGTACCGATATAGCCATGCCCAAGCCCAGTGCTACGCTGGTAACTACAGCCGTGATTGGCATGGTAAAGCCAATTGCGGCAAGCGCTTGGGTGCCCAACAGTGATACGAAATAACTGTCGACTACCCCAAGCCCCATGATCGATAGGATTGCCAACATCATTGGCAGCGTTAGGCGTACCAACTGCGTTGGGATATGGCCTTCGGTGATGGCCGTTCTGCGCGCCTGCGAACGTGGATTTAACATGCTTTTATTAACCGGTTACAGGCGGTGAGTGTTCAAGGGCCGGTGCGTCATTAAACTACCGGGCGGCACAGCGATGTGTGATAACGCTAGTTGTTTGGAATGGCGGATTGCAGCAGGGGTAGGGCGTTGTTAAGTGGAATGCCAGCCGCCTCGCCTTGAGCAATGGCTGTTTCTAGGCTGACTTCTCCCTCAGCGATCGCGCCCAGCGCCCAGATAACGCTCGAACGCATACCGCTACGGCAATGCGCCAGTACTTTTTGCGTGTCGTCGAGTACGATCTTTCTAAACTCTGTAACAACCTCTGGCGGCAGCGGTTGTCCATTACCCATGGGCAGATGAATGTATTTAAGGCCTGCCTGCTCCGCCAATTCTTGCATGTGTTGAGCGCTTGGCTGACCGACTTCTTCTTGGTCGGGACGATTATTTATAATCGTGGTGAACCCTTCAGCTTTGAGGGTGTCTATGTCTTGCGGCAGAATTTGACCGGCGACGTATAGATTTTTGTGCAGTTTGTGCATGATGTCTGGTGTAACGTTTAATGAAGATGGTTGCTGGATTATATAGAGCTTAACGCATTGCCTGCCAGTGACGCATTTTTTAATACTTATCTATCTGTTAATCAGCTGTTCATTAGGCAAGCACAGCGTTGCTTGTGATTTAGGTCTTGGTTGGCTATTAGGTTTTGCTTGCGTGGTCGCCGTACAGCGATCGTAAGTAAGCCAAACGAGTTGGTCGGGCAAGCTTAAGTTTGTTGATCAGCTCGTTGAGTTGTCCGATCCCTAGAGTGCGCTGCGCTGCAGTGGTTTTTGCGTAGCGCAACGCTTCGTATGTGAGAACAATCTCGTTTACTCGTTGAGTCTGTTCTGGGTCTACTTGTTGAATCGCGCGAGCAATGTCGCGCATGGTCATATGCGGTGCATAGTCAATGCCCGCTCGCCGCATTTCTTTTACCAATTGCTGCACCAGCAGTTGTTCAGGAGGCGGGCTCTGGCGAGTGAGCCAAGCGGGTAGAAACTGCAGCAATGTTAAACCGCCAATACCTAGAATCAATAACACGACGAGCGTAGTTAGGGTTTTAAACCCAGCCAGTCCTAAAGCATCGAGTAACTGACGCTGCGCTTCAACATCGTAGTTAACCACCCACTTATTCCACTGGTAACTAATGTTAGACCAGGATTGACGCATAAAACGATAAGCCGCACTAAATCCCTGTGGGTTTAGGTAGTTGGCTAGTGCTCGACCTCTAATTTGATCTGAAAAGCGATAACCGTCCCACATTTCAAGCAATGCTTGCATGCCAAATTCGATGCGGTCAGGGCTGATGGCCGCAGTCGGATCATAGCGCCGCCATTGGCCATCCAGCCAGAGCTCGGTCCAGGCATGTGCATCCGAGTAGCGAACTTCAATAAAGGAGCCCGTCTGATTCAGTTCTCCACCTTGGTAACCCACAACCACGCGCGCTGGCACGTTCAACCATCTCATGATGGTGGCAAATGTACTGGCATAATGCTCGCAGTAGCCACTTTGCGAATTAAAAAAGAAATCCTCGAGGGGTTGTTCTTCGTCTAGGACCGGCGGAAGTAGGGTGTAGCTAAAGGGTTGGTCACGAAAATGTTGCAGTACCCTTAATGCGAGTTCGTTATCACTGGTGGCCTGTGTGCGCCATACTGCGAGTTGTTCGCGCATGCGTGCGCTAGGTTGGCTAACAGTTTGTAAAAAAGGATTGTCTTCGGATTTTATCGGTGCCGAAAAGTTTTGGGTGCGATCTGCGCTGCCTGAGTAGCTAAACGCACCGCCGCGGGCTTCGCGCACCTTGACGACCGTGTTCTCTAACAACACGCCAATCGAAAAACCGCGCAAATAATCCAGATAGGGGAGATATCGGTCGGTGGTTTCTTGATGAATGATTGTGTAGTTAAACGCGCCTTCTGCTAAGAGTGCGCCTTGACCGGCAAGTGCTTGGCCGTCTTGTAACCAAATTTTATCGGGGGCCAGTTCCCACTGAAAGTTCTGCTCACTGGTCAGCACTTTAACGCGCCAGTAGCGCTCATGCGGGGCTGGCGGGCTATTAGTGAATTCGGCCCTGAATGCCAGCGAGTTGTTAAATGCGCTTAAGGCGAGATCGCCTGCGATCATTCGATCAGCCAGCGCCTGCGAGTCTTGATTCTCATCCCGCGATGGCAAAAAGCCAAAGTCGCCTTGGATGCGCGGAAATAGAAAGAACAACAAAATAGCGAGCGGTAGGGCGGTCGCTAGCAACTTCGCTGAAGAACGGAATATCGGGGTTAATCTGCTAGCCTTGGGAGTGCTCAGTAAATGCAGGGTAGCGGTAATGGCAATTACATAGAAAAATACCCCAAGGATGGAAACGACCGAGGAGTCAAACAAAAATGCGCAGGCCGCCAGAAAATACAGAATGACGCACACTACAAAATAGTCACGCAGGTTGCGCGATTCCAAAAACTTTAGACTCGCCAGCAATACAATAAAGCTGATCCCAGCGACTTGCCCGTTCCAACCCCCATAAAAGACTAGGATCAGCGCTAAACTGAGCACGGTCAGCAATGCCATTATCCAGCGCGAAGGTGCCTGAGCCTGAGCTGCGGCGGGCCTCTTACTAACGCGACGCAGCAAGAGAGTTTTGATTAGTAGTGGGAGAACTGCGAAGGTCGCAATAGCCGGGTGGGCAATACTAAAGTGCCAGGCGACCACGATCGCGATTAAGCCGGTGAGCGCCGCCAGCGCGGGCTGGGTGGGCGTATGGGTTTGGGGGACTGTGGGTCGCGGAGGCAATACAATCCCTATGCGTTTAAACGCGGCCGCAAAGATTGAGGCTGGCGCGGTCATACCTGCTTAGCCGGGTTCAAGCGCTTAAACAAATTTCTAAGGCGCATCGCAGACGTTTGCGTGGCGGCTCCTTTTGATTTTTGCCCGGTTTGCGACTCGGGCGCAAACTCGGCGAGCGCGCTGAGACATTCGTGCAGGTGCGCGGGGCCGCGCTCTGCCGCGATGCTTACGCTTGGCATTGTCAGGCTATAAAGGTTGGCAGACCGCTCTGCGTTGGTGAGCCAGTAGCTTAATTGACTAAGCTTGTCTTCTACCGAGAGTGTATTGGGTAGATCGGTCCAATTAAAGGCGAGGGTGGAAATGCCGGTGGCTTCGTACTCTTTGCTGACTAACTTCTGGCTTTTGGCAAAGCTCGGCCAGTGCACATCCCGCAGGCGATCGCCGTCTTGATAATTACGCAACCCTTGAAAGTCGCCGTGTTGTACCCGCATAGTCCCTTGTTGAGAATCGTTGGTACCGCCCGCAAAGCGTAAAACATCCCCAATGCTGTTTTTTGTGCGTGGATACACGGTTAGGGTGTGTTCGTAGAAAGTTTGCTTGGTCCAACAAAAGAACAGCGCAACGGGATATTGCGAGCTAAGCACTATAGGCGCGAGGTTATGTACTCCGCGTACTCGCGTAGGGTGACTGATTTGCACTTCTGTTCGTTCTGCGGGTGCAAGGTCGATTAGACTGTGATGATCAGCGCAGGATACATAGATGGCTTTGCGCGCGCGCTTACTCTCATTAGTTATGTGTATTTTTGAGGTGGCGATTTCGCCGGCGTAACAGGGCTGTGGGATGCCTTTATCAATGCTTAAATTGATCACATTACGATGGGTGGCTAGCATCACGGCGTTGCCTAAGCCCACTAGGATGAATAGCATCATAAAAGCGGGCTGGTTGTCGAATTTTACCGCGATGGCAAACAAGGCTACTAGGATCAGTCCAAAGTACCAACCAATCTTGGTAGGCAAGATATAAAGTTGCCGACGACCAATGACGAATTCGGAGCTATTGTGGTCGGATGTGGGTAAAGCTTGCATACTCGTTGTGTGCTTGAAGCTAAGTGGTGGCGTAGCTTGTGCGATGGGGCATTAAAGGGCCGGAATGCCTTGCATTAATGTCGCTAATTGCAGCTTGGCGTTCTTGCCGTTGTTCGTGTGTAGGCGGTGTGCCGCCACATAGGGCGCGAGCAAGCGTATATCGTCAGGTAAGACACTGTCGCGACCGTCGAGGTAAGCATAGGCACGTGCTGCGCGCAGCCACTGTAAGCCGGCCCTCGGTGATAAACCCGTTTGAAATTGCTCGCTGCGCCGCGTCGCTTCTAATATCTGCCATAGATAGTCAATAATGGGGGGCGCACAGTGTACGGAATTTACTTTCTCCATATGCACGAGCAGTTGTGCTGGACTCAACACAGCCTCTGTGTGCGCGCGTTTTGCGCTCTCTTGCAGTAATTGCTTCTCGAAAGCTTCGCCTGGGTATCCTAAGGACAAGCGAATTAGAAAGCGATCTAACTGGGACTCGGGTAAAGCGAACGTGCCATGTTGTTCTAGCGGATTTTGCGTGGCAATCACAAAAAAGGGCTTATCGAGCGGTAAAGTCCTGCCCTCAATCGACACCTCGTATTCCTCCATCGCTTGCAGGAGCGCACTCTGAGTTTTGGGCGTAGCTCGATTAATCTCGTCGGCTAAAAGTACGCTGGTAAAAATAGGCCCCCGTTTAAAAGTGAAGCGCTTGGTTTCTGGATCATAAATCGTTACGCCAAGAACATCCGTTGGCAGCAGATCACTGGTAAATTGTACGCGCTTGAAGGGTAGGCCGAGCAAGTTGGCGAGGGTGTGGGATAAAGTGGTTTTGCCCACGCCCGGAATGTCCTCAATAAGAAGGTGACCTTGGGCGAGCAAGCAAACTAGCGCCATGCGCGTTGCCAGCGAATTACCAAGAATAGTCGCGTCTAGCTCGGATAAGACGCGTGCAAGCTCGGTAGATAGGGTCGCATCATTGAGTGTGCGCGTGCTTGCGGATATTGTGTTTGTCGTCATTTAGGCGCTTTTCCTATTTAGCAACCCATCTCACCCCAACTTCGCACAAGCGAAGGCCCTATTGTGTGTAAGTGTTGTGTGTAAGTGTTGCGCCCACCCCAGAGCGCTCACTCGCGTAGTTTACCATGATACTGTCGGATTCTTGTTTAAATTTTGCGAGCGCTGGCGGCGATGCCACCAGCGCAGCAGCGGAATATGATGTGGGTTACCGCCTATGCGCGAGTCAACTAGTTCGAAATCGTATGCCATCTTCTGTGCTTTGCACACTCTATTTTTAGCATGGCATATTAGCAATTGATCTCCCTTCGCTAATTCTTGTGTGGGATTAGGCAGCAGAGTTGATTGATTGGGAGCTAGCCGACTTGGCAAGGTAGTGCTGCGTTGGTTGCTCCTTTGCAGTAAAAGCGCCAGTTCGCGGGGCTCGGGCTTACCCTCTTTTGTGAAGTTCGATGGGCTATGGTCGATGAGATCGGCGATGGTAACGGTGTATCCTTGCGCCAGCATACGCATCAATGCTGGGCTGTGTTTCTCGCTTACCGTTAAGCGGGAGGTGGCAGGGCTAGACCCTTTAATGATCTTCTCAATCTGACTAATCAACTGTTCGGTTGGCTTCGCGTCTAGTGCCGCTACCGCCTCTAAAAAACGATTAACGAGCGGTCTGGATATGATGGTCAACACCTCGTTAGAGACTAATTGTGATCGACGCATTGTGTAATCGCACTGAGCGCTAACATAAAGGTCTTGCTGCGCTTCGTCGTTAACGCGCGCGATCGAGTAGATCTGGCTGTTTAAATCGTGAGCTGTTATGAGGATAGACAAATTATTTGCGTCGTCATTGCTGGCCGCTACAATCACACTGGCGCTATTGATGCCTGCAGCCTCTAATGTGTTTGCCTCCGTGCCGCGCCCTCTAATTACTTGGTGGTGTATCGACCCATCTTCTATATTTGGGTCAACCACGACAATTTCGATGCCTGCTTGTTCTAGCACTTCCACCACCGAACGGCCAAAACGACCGTAGCCACAGACAATCCAACATTCCCTTGGTAAGCCATTTTCAGCAATCTCTAGGTTGATGTACTCATTGCTGTGCTGATTGACAAACCAGCTCTGCAGACGATGTTTCTTGCTGTCGTGGGTAAGCAAGCTGAGTCGTCGGGCAAATGTTTTAAACGGATTAATAACGACGTCAGTGCCAAAAGACTCCATGTTATTGGCTTCGTCTTCGCTCTCCGAACGACAAATGACCTTCAGCCTTGGATTGATCAATTTAACCGCTACTGCGATTCTTAAATTAGTATGATCATTTTGCGTAATCGCGATGATGCCACGGCAAAGTGGGTGGTTAACACCAGCCTTTTTTAAGACCTCTGGGTTGGTGAGGTCGCCACTCATGGTGATTGGTAGTGGTGACAGTTCACTCAGTTCAATAGCGCCCAACACGTCAGGTTTGAGGTCAATCACAACGGACAAAATGTTAAGGTCCGCTAATCCACGGGTAAGCAGTCTACCGGTTTCCCCATACCCGCAAATAATGTAAAACTCCTGGCCGATTCGCCTAATGGCTTTTCTAAAAGCATGCCCAGCAATCGCCTGTTGAAACGCTGTGTCTTGAAACAAGCGCAACACGGTACCAATGGTAAATAGCCACGCGATGACGGATGCATAGATACAAATGGATACCCATAGCCGTTGGGCATCGCTAAACTCATACGGTATTTCGCCAAAGCCAATGGTCGAGCCCATAAAGCTCACAAAGTAAAAGGCATGAAAAAAGCTCATGTGCCAGGGCTCGCCTTGAGGGTCTACGCCGGGCACCAAGGTCATTCCAATAATGGTGACTGAATAGACCACAATGAGTACGATTAAAGGTACTCGCAAGTTTCGTAAAAATAGAAAGAAGGTGTCAGACATATTGGCAACAACTTACGGCGCAGTAAGAGTGTGCGATGGCAGGTTCTTATGATTTTGTTGGAACAACAAGCGGGTCATTTGCGGGTTTGTACGGTTTCGGTAATTAACAGGATCACGCTCACCGCATTCGCGATTAAGGCGCCGGCCGCAAATGAGACGATAGCGCTCATTTCTCTACCATCGATCCCGTCACTGGTACCCGCAAAGTGCCAGTACAGCGCGGCGACGATCAAGTGAAGGTCAGCGACTAAGCTCGATGCTAACACTGTGGAACCGAATTGCGAGCGGTCGCCAAACTTTAAAATAGTACAAATAAGGCTAACAACCAACGCTGCAAACAATTCGTAAATTTCATGTTGTGCAGGATCTGTCGGGTCGCCGTTATAAAAGCCAAAATTGAGTGATAGGGCGAGGATAATAAAAAATGCGAAGACGACTTTTTCAGGATTCATTCACTGCTCCGAGATAAACTATAGAACTTTGGTAGTAGCAACTAATATTAGGGCGTTACGGCAAAACCGCTCTCAATTTAGATGCACTTGAGACGTAAGCCAACGGGATGTAGTCTGAGCGAATGCCCTAAATGTTATCGCTCCGCGGCAATGCACGTATGAGTATATGGCAATGTGGATTGAACATCACGAGGCGCAATGGCGCAATTATCTTTTAATTCGCTCATGCTAGGCACTAAAAGGTAAGAATACCTTGCCGCATATGGGCAACATTGTATAATTACGCCGCCCTGCACAGGATGGTTTTCGAATGTTGGTATTGTTCGAGGCTAAGTAGCAATTTTCGATTCATCGAACCCGATCGCGTGCGATTGCGGCTCCAGTTGATAATGTTGGTGGTCTGTTTGTTACGAGCATCATCCTAAAAGACACGTTTTAAAAAACAGTGAGGTCTTCCTTGCATTTCCGAATTAAAAAAGGACTTGATTTGCCGCTTCGCGGCAAGCCAGACTCGAGAATAGAGTTGGCAGCAGATATTAATTCTGTAGCCGTTTTAGGCGCTGATTACATTGGTCTTAAACCAACTATGTTGGTGAAAGAGGGGGACTCAGTCAAGATTGGTCAGCCTCTATTTGAAGACAAACGCAACCCTGGGGTATACGTTACGGCACCTGCCGCGGGCACAATCAGTGCCGTGCATCGCGGAGCCAAGCGTGTTTTGTTGTCGGTCGTGATTGATGTTAACGGTGACGCAGCGGAAAGCTTTTTAAACGCGAAGACGTTTGATATTAATGAAGTTAGCTCCCAGCAGATTCGCGAAATCTTGCAGAAAGCGGGCCTGTGGGTTTCGTTTAAAAAGCGTCCTTACGGCAAGATCCCAGCCATTGACGCGCAGCCGCATTCTATTTTCGTTAACGCCATGGACACTAATCCATTGGCGGCTGATCCGGCGTTTATTATTGCGGAGCGTGCGGCGGATTTTAGTCTGGGCGTAGCATTGTTGAATCGTCTGGGAGTGCCTGTTTTTGTGTGCTCACAAGAGGGCGCTAAATTGCCCGAGGTGAAGGGCAGCAACATTAAGACTGCGACGTTTTCGGGCCCTCATCCAGCCGGGTTGAGCAGCACACATATTCACTTGATTGACCCTGTTTCGGCCAACAAAGCTGTTTGGAGCATTGGGTATCAAGATGTGATCGCTATCGGCTCGTTGTTTACAACGGGGCGGCTTGATGTGTCTCGCTATGTCGCTTTAGGCGGACCACTTGTTACCTCACCGCGAATTTTTAAAACTCGTTTAGGTGTGAGCATTGCAGGCTTATGTGAGGGCCGAACTAAAGACGGTAAAAAGCGCTTTATTAGTGGGTCTGTTCTACACGGTCACCATGCTAAAGGTAAAGTTGACTTTTTAGGACGTTATGACAACCAAGTCTCCGTGATCGAGGAGAATGATGATCGCGAGTTCATGGGTTGGATTGCGCCTGGAACACGCAAATTCTCAGCGCTCAATGTGTTTTTGTCATCCTTGCTTAGGCCGAGCGCTTATAACATCACAACGTCGCAGAACGGCAGTCCACGCGCGATCGTACCCATTGGTGTGTTCGAGCGCGTGATGCCACTCGATATTTTGCCAACGCCACTGGTTAAGGCCTTATTGGTGAAAGACACTGACTCAGCCCAAGAACTGGGATGTTTGGAGTTGGTGGAAGAAGATGTAGCGTTGCTGTCTTTTGTTGATCCTGGCAAACATGACTTTGGCCCGGTTCTTAGATCCACATTAACTCAAATTGAGTTGGAAGGTTAATTGAATGTCGATATTAAGAAGAACACTTGATCGCATTGAACCCCATGTATCAGCAGGTGGCCGTTTTCCTAAGCTATATGCCTTGTACGAAGCAGTCGATACCATCTTTTATGCGCCGTCTGATGTAAATCAGGGCAGCAACCATGTGCGCGACGGCATCGACCTTAAGCGCGTGATGATTTTTGTATGGCTCGCGGCCATGCCGTGCGTATTGATCGGTTCCTACAATGTCGGCTTGCAAGCTAATACGGTGATGGCCAGTATGGGCCTTACGGAGCTTGTTGGATGGCGGGGGGATATCCTTGCCTTCTTTAATATCGGCCATGATCCGTCTAGCATTACGGATAATTTTTGGCTTGGCTTTTGGTATTGGTTCCCGATCTATGCAACTGTATTTATTGTTGGTGGTTTTTGGGAAGTGTTGTTTGCGTCGATCCGCGGACATGAAATAAACGAAGGTTTTTTCGTAACGTCCATTTTGTTTAGTTTGATCGTGCCAGCCTCGTTACCCTTGTGGCAGGCCGCGCTGGGCATTAGTTTTGGTATTGTCTTAGGCAAAGAAGTCTTCGGTGGCACGGGCAAGAACTTCTTAAACCCGGCCCTAACCGCACGCGCATTCTTGTACTTTGCTTACCCTGCACAAATATCGGGCGACGCTGTCTGGACCGTTGTAGATGGTTATTCTGGAGCGACCGCTCTCGGTGTGGCAGCAGCAAGTGGTGTTGCGGGTCTCGAAGCCGCAGGCTTCACCATTGAACAGTCGTTTTATGGAAACTTAGCCGGCTCGATCGGCGAAACATCACTCATTGCCATCGGCATAGGTGCGCTTTTCTTGCTGCTCACGCGAGTGGCGTCATGGCGCATTATGCTTGGCGTGGTGATCGGCGTGGTGGTTACAAGCAGCTTGTTTAATGCCATCGGTAGCGACACAAATCCGATGTTTAGCCTTACGCCGCAATGGCATCTAGTGATTGGTGGCTTGGCGTTCGGCGCGGTGTATATGGCGACCGACCCTGTGAGCGCCTCTATGACCGATACGGGACGATTTTGGTATGGTGTTTTGATTGGCTTAATGACCGTTCTGATTCGTGTGGTTAATCCTGCGTTTCCTGAAGGCATCATGTTAGCCATATTGTTCGCCAACCTCTTCGCGCCGCTTATCGATTGGTTCGTGGTGCAGGCCAATATTCGTCGTCGCTCTGCACGTCTGGCGATGTAAACAGATGTACTGTGTTTGACACTAATGGAAGAAATAGCATGAAAGTTTGTATGTCAGCGCCCACCCCAAATAGATCTCTTGCGAGAAGGCCTCGTCTTGTTCGCTCATTGAGCGGATCAGGAAGCGGTGGCCAATATCAGAGAGGTTTTCTAAATTTACCTAATGATAATATTTATAAGACCATCATCGTGGCTACGCTGCTATGTTTAGTCTGTTCAGTGATTGTGGCCTTGAGTGCGACTTTGCTTAAGCCTAAACAAGTTGAAAATAAGCTGCTAGACAAGAAAACCAATATCTTGACGGTGGCAGGGCTGACTGACACAAGTAAATCAGTCGAAGAGCGTTTTAGCCAAATTGAGAGCATCGTGGTCGACCTTGAGTCGGGAGCGGTGCAGGAAGGTATGGATGGGAATGCTTACGACCAACGCAAAGCATCTCGCGACCCAGCACAAAGTGTGGTTTTGGACAAGTCACAGGACATAGCCGTTATTAAGCGCCGCGCCAATTTAGCCAATGTGTATCTTTTGAAGGATGGCGATGCATTGCAAAAAATTATCCTTCCGATAAAGGGCTATGGCTTGTGGTCAACTATGCACGGCTTTATTGCATTAGAAAGCGATGCGCAAACCGTTAGTGGGATTACCTTCTATGAACACGGCGAGACCCCCGGGCTCGGTGGCGAAATTGAAAACAAGAAATGGCAACAAAGCTGGCAAGGTAAACGTGTGCTAGACGAGAACGGCCAAGTCGCTTTAGAGGTCATAAAGGGTGGGGTAACTGAAGCAACGCCTGATCCCCAATATAAAGTGGATGGCTTGGCTGGGGCTACGTTAACCAGTAACGGTGTCAGCAATTTAATCGAGTTTTGGTTGGGGGAGAATGGTTTTGGTCCTTACCTAGCCACTTTGCGCAACAGCGCTTCTGCACCGAGTCTCGAAGAAAGCACAAATAAAGCAAACCAGGCTGTGTCTAGTACGCGCAGTACCGAAGAACCCCTAATGACCGCAGAAACTGTTTCTGTTGTCTCGCTGTAGAGAGGCCATCATCATGACGAGCGAAGCAAGAAAAGCTCTTTTCGACCCGCTGATCAATAACAATCCTATTGCCTTACAAATTCTGGGGATCTGTTCAGCGTTGGCGGTTACCACTCAGCTATCGGTCGCGCTCATTATGTGTGTTGCGCTGACAGCGGTAACGGCGTTTTCTAATCTCTTTATCAGTATTATTCGCAATCATATTCCGTCGAGCATTCGAATCATCGTGCAGATGACGATCATTGCATCGCTCGTCATTATTGTGGATCAGGTTCTTAAGGCGTATGCCTTTGATACGAGCAAAAAATTAGCCGTTTTTGTTGGTCTAATCATTACCAATTGTATTGTGATGGGTCGCGCTGAGGCGTACGCCATGAAGAATACGCCTTGGAACTCCTTCTTAGATGGTATCGGTAATGGGCTTGGGTACAGCTTAATTTTGATTATGGTTGCCACGGTTAGGGAATTGTTTGGATCTGGAAGTCTACTTGGATTTCCGATTCTTCAGACAGTGTCCGATGGCGGTTGGTATATCCCCAATGGCTTGATGCTGCTGTCACCCAGTGCGTTCATTATTATCGGTCTCATCATATGGGCAATTCGGTCAGCTCGGCCTGCGCAAGTGGAGGCGCCGGACTTCGAAATGCAAAACGCGCATTATTCCACTACTCACGTTAGCAAGAGCGGAGCACACTAATGGACTTGGTTAGTATCGCAGTAAAGGCCATCTTTATCGAAAATTTGGCTCTGTCCTTCTTTTTAGGGATGTGTACGTTTTTGGCCGTTTCTAAAAAGATCCAGACAGCTCTTGGTTTAGGTTTCGCGGTGTTTGTGGTGCTCGCAATTACCGTGCCGGTCAATAATTTGATCTATCAAAATTTTTTGCGCGAAGGCGCTTTGCACTGGGCTGGGCTACCCGGGGTGGATTTAAGCTTTTTGGGGCTCATTTCCTACATTGGCGTGATCGCGGCCTTGGTGCAAATTTTAGAAATGTTTTTAGATCGCTACGTGCCTGCTTTATATAACGCATTGGGAATATTCCTACCTCTGATCACGGTTAACTGCGCCATTTTGGGTGCATCGTTATTCATGGTGGAACGCGACTATACGTTTACCGAGAGCTTGGTTTACGGTTCTTCAGCGGGGTTTGGTTGGGCCTTAGCCATCGTAGCGCTTGCAGGCATTCGAGAAAAGCTCAAGTACAGTGATGTGCCTGATGGTCTTGAGGGACTTGGTATCACGTTTATAACGGTGGGTTTGATGGCCCTTGGCTTTTTGGCGTTCTCCGGCATTCAATTATAAATCGTGAAGATCGCAAGGCGTTGTTGCGCCTTTGCATATTGGCCAATTAGTTACTTTCGATTGTTAGTGATAAATATCCCTCTGGTTCGGTGATGGCGACATCTTGTTGAGATCAGACAGTTATACTTTGACAGGCCCAGTAACACTGCAATTGTGCGTTCAGTTAAGAGTTTAAAGAGACACTACTCATGTTAGAGATTGGTTTAGGCGTTACCTTTTTTACGATTATTGTTTTAACTTTAGTCGCAGTTATTCTGTTTGCTAAGAGCAAACTGGTAGCGAGCGGCACTGTAAAAATTCAGATTAACGGCGAGAAGACCATCGAAGTGCCAGCCGGTGGAAAGTTATTGGGGGTCTTATCTGATAACGGACTGTTTGTTCCTTCGGCCTGCGGTGGTGGTGGCACCTGTGCCCAATGCCGTGTCAAGATTCATGAAGGTGGCGGGTCGATTCTGCCAACAGAGCAAACGCATATCACCAAGCGTGAAGCGGCGAGTGGGGATAGGCTTTCCTGCCAAGTGTCAGTCAAAAATGATCTCGAGATCGAAATTCCAGAAGAAGTTTTCGGTGTTAAGAAATGGCGTTGCAAAGTTCGGTCAAATGAGAACGTTGCTACCTTTATCAAGGAGTTGGTTTTAGAGTTGCCAGAGGGCGAGGCGGTTAAGTTTCGCGCTGGAGGATATATTCAAATCGAGTGTCCACCGCACGAAATTAAATACAAAGATTTCGTGGTTCAGGATGAATACAAATCTGATTGG
>CAYOXK010000062.1:15667-16322 GCA_964407915.1 uncultured Gammaproteobacteria bacterium | reverse complement strand
CAGATATCCGCCTCAATAGCGACGATAGTGCCCTTACTCGCCACCGCGGCGGCCGCAAAAGTAAAGACTCCAACGTTCGCTCCAACATCCCAAACGCAGCTGTTCTCATCGAGATACTTTTCCGCAATATCGATTAAATCCTGATCAAACGCACCTGCACCAAAACCCAAGTACTTTAGCTGTGCATCGGGAGACACCAATATGGGTATGGAACGCTGATTTACAGTAATCCGCCGCCGCAAGACCTTGCCTCTACTCAGGCGCTCGACGATTGTTCTTATGATGCTCACGCTGTCAGAATCCTTTAAGCAATTGATCGACTTCGCAGTAATTAATTGGGTTTTAAAATTAAATGGAAGCGAAACCTAATCCCAATCTTAGAAGCTTGGGATTAGCCATGTGAACACCAAGAATTGGCCGACACGGTCACATAGTAAACCGTTTAATGATTCTCGACCATAACCTTGTACGCAATTCAAATTAAAACAACAGCTCTGATGATTTAGGTGAAAAAAATGGGTACGCTAAACACATTTCCAGCAAGTCCAATTCAGTTATGCAAATGAATATTACGGTTCCCGATTCGTCACGCTTGCGTTTTCGCTTGATGAGCGAGAGCGATGCGCCATTGTTCTTTGAGCTCGACCAAGACCCA
>CAYOXK010000062.1:9287-15657 GCA_964407915.1 uncultured Gammaproteobacteria bacterium | reverse complement strand
AGACCCAGAAGTAATGCGTTACTTAAACGGGGGTACACCGACGTCGTGGGAAGAAATTACGGACTTTTTTGTACCCCGCATCACTAAATTCACCAATCCAGAGAAAGGCACGGGGCTGTGGGAAGTCGTTGATAAAGACACGGCTGACTATCTGGGGTGGATTCTAGTCAGAGAATATGGCTTTGATACCGATTACCATGAAACCAATAATCTTGAGCTAGGTTGGCGGTTTAAGCGCGCTTGCTGGGGACAAGGGGTGGCGAGCGAAGCCGCTCGAGCGGTCGTTGCCGCGTTGCTACCTAGCGCCAATATTAAACGTATTTCAGCCGTTGCTGATCCAGACAACCTGGGATCTATTGCCGTTATGCGGAAACTCGGCATGCATTTTGTGGATACACGTATACATCGCCTACCCAAAGAAGACTTTACGGTGGTCTACTATTGCCGGGAACTGGTTTAGCAATAGGCGTGGCGGTTGGGTGAGCGCGGAGACTGTAAACTAAAATGGGCTTTGGGCTTTTTCTACAGCAAACCACGCGAGCAGTGACGCGGCACTGGCAATGACTAGCGCGCCAATGATCGTACTTAGCGAGATCACTATTGACTCAGAAGCCACGCTGGCGCTATTGACCAGTGCCACCGACTCCACCACTTGCCCCGTGAGGGCCGTTGAGGTCGTAATTCCTTGTTGCCATACCAGGGCAAACAAACTTCTAAAATCTACCAACAATAAGGCCATAAGCCCCCCAGCAATGGTTCCTAACAGATCGTAACGAAGCCGCGCAGTGTTGATCCGCTCAGTGTGGGCCGGCAAACTATTCATCACCATTTTAGTGAAGTTTGCATCGTTCAACTCGGGCGCACTTACACGCGCCGTCGCAAAAAGTTGCTCGAGTTCAGCAAAGTCCATTGCGTCGCTATGTCGATCGTTTGTCTCGTTCATGAGTCACCACCTAATTAATCATTATTTTGCTTAACAACTGTTTTCCTGAAATTCACGTCGCTTTTGAATCTTGTTATTATTTGTATTGTCGGTCTTCAGTGCTGCTATGCCACACTTCATTCGCAGCACAATTTCTCTATAATAATTCATGTTTCAACAATCATGTGCTTGCAAGCGCCGGTAGCAACGCACTCACACGGCTATTAACTTGCATCCCGCCAATCCGCTAAGCCCGCCTGCAGCACTACACGACCGCGATTAATATGCGTTTTTACGGTACCCAGCGGAATCGACATCGTGTCCGCTATTTCTTGCTGGGTATACTGCCTATGTAAAAACAAATGTAGCACAGAACGTCGTTCCGGTTCCAAGCTCGCCATTAACTGCGCCAACCTTTGGTGTAGGCCACTGGGCGCTTGCTCTGGTTCGCTGTCGCTCAATTCGGCACTAAAAAAACTCTGTTCATTACTGCGATCAAAATTTTCATCCAGCTCAACCGTATCTAGATGTTTTTTACGGACGTGCTCCAAAAATGTATTGTACGCAATTCGGTAGAGCCAACTTGAAAACTGTGCCTGTTGTCGAAAATTGTGTAGTTGCTTAAATGCTTTGATGAACGCCTCTTGCGCCAAATCGTCTGCGAGCGCCTCGTCAAAATTACACAGCTGGCGCAACGAATAACGTAATTTCGACTGATGGCGGTTAACCAGTTCACCGAAAGCGCGTTGATCATTGCTTGTAACGGCAAGGTCAATGAGCGTGGCTTCGTCCAGTTTGTTCATCATCGGCTAATTTAGGTGCCGCCACGAGAACGTGGCAGCACGCTTACATTAACTTATGCTGAGCGCTTTTGATCCGTGTAGTAGTAGATTAAGCTCGCGACCCCAATAAATAACGGTATCAATCCCAGGGCGGACGCTTCTACTGCTCCGATAATGGCGAACGCCAAACTGATTCCAAGCCCCACGGCTACCAGGCTCAATCCCGAGCGCAGCGGATTATTTGTGGATTGTTCGTCGAGCAACTGCTCTGGTACATCTTTGCCTGCATCAATAAAACTGCGAATCAGGTCCATGCGTTGGCGCCGCCTTCTATACGAAAAGTACAAGACGAGTAACACGATAAGAATCGGCATTCCAAGCGACAGCGTGATCGCGAGTATAGCGATAGTGGCCTCCGCTCCGCCCATCCCTTGGGCACTAATATTGATGCCAGACAACAGCTCGTTGCCCAGTTCTCGTTCGAGTTTCGCCCGCTCTTCGTCGTTGAGCTCAGCAAATTCAGCTTGGATGCGCTCGGCAACGCGGTCACCCAGGGCATTGCGAATCTGCTCTATGAAATCTTCAGTGTTATTGGTTGCTGAACTTACGGTCGACCCATCGCCGCCTATTCTAACCACTACGTCCTTTTCAACAATCTCCTCGGCTTGGGCCAGGGCTGGATTAACCGCCATTACGCTCAACGCCAGTGCGAAAGCCAAAGTTAAGTGTTTCATCTTAATTCTCCTTAAAAATGTTCAACAGGTCGTTTTTGTCCTGTCTAAGTAGTTGGATGCAATAGAACCACTCTTGGATTCAACAATGCGCTAATTAATCAACCTATATACACTAGGGCCGCAATCAGGCTTTTGGTAGCTTTTGCAAGAAAGCCACAACTTTATCGCCAAAACCCGCGGTCGAAATCATCTGTACGCCGGAACCAGGCTTGGATAAGTCGGGGGTGGAGAACCCATCCGCGAAGACACTTTGCATCGCATTCCACACATTCTTCGCCTCGTCTTTCATACCAAAGCTGTATTCCAACATCATCGCCATCGAACCGATCATCGAATAAGGATTAGCGATGCCCTGCCCCGTAATGTCGGGTGCCGAGCCATGTGACGGCTCATAGTAGGCTTTGCCCGCTTCGCCAAGACACGCTGACGGCATCAGACCTAAGGAACCCAGAATTCCACCACCTTGATCACTCAGAATATCACCGAACATGTTTTCCATTACCATCACATCAAACTGAGTGGGGTTTAAGCACAACGCGGTAGCCGCCGCGTCCACTAGGTTGTGCACCACTTTGACGTTAGGGAAATCAACTGCAACCTCTTCCACAATCTCGTTCCACAATACGCTCGATTTCAATACATTGCTCTTGTGAATGTTATGCAAGACACCTTTGCGTTCAGCGGCTAATTCAAACGCTTTAATCAGAATGTTGCGGATTTGATCTTCGTCATACTCAAGGGTTTCTCGTACATAACGCTTGCCCGCGGCATTGATGCCCGCCTCCTTAGCTCCAAAATACAGTCCGCCGACCAATTCGCGCACCATGATCATGTCGATGCCTTCGCCAATAACTTCGGCTTTTAGAGGGGAAAAATGGCTCAAGGATTTGGGCAGGTACACGGGCCGATAATTGGCATAGGTATTCAAGCGCTTTCGCAGTGGCAGCAAAGCTCCACGTTCAGGCTGTTGATCCACAGGTATTTGCTTCGACTTTTCGTGGTCTAGGCCAATTGGCCCTTTCACTACGGCATCAGCACGATCCACCAAGTCTTGCGTTTCTTGCGGGAAAGCCGAGCCATGCGTAAACCATGCTCCGGCACCAAACGGCGCTGCAATGAGATCAAATTCTACGGAATTACGCGCTTCAACCGCGCGTAGCACTTTCACGCCTTCGGCCATAATTTCCGGGCCAATTCCATCACCTTCCAGAATTGCTATTGTGTATTTTTGCGTCACTGTATGATTTTTAAGTTAATTCACATGGCCGCAAATTCTAGCCGATTTAACCATTGTTGCGTAGCATCAATCATTCTGATTGCACGATTCCCTAGATTGCCTCACCATTAAGCATACATTTTCAGATCAACCCCTTTCACTAACGTGGGCTAAACCATGGAAACTCAATTTTTTCTCGCCACGGTCTTTAATCTAGGACTCAATCTACTGTATACGCTACTTGCATTATTAGTGGGCGTGGTTGCTTTACGCATCGTAGACCATCTGCTCCTAAAAGACGTAGACATTCAAGAGCAGTTGCAAAAAGGCAATATGGCAGTGGCTATTTTTGCCTCCACTATTTTGCTATTTGTTGCAGTGATCGTCTCCTTTGGGCTCAAAGGTTAAGTATTACGAGTTCTATGCGGACTTTGCTCGGCAGTATTTTTGCTCTATTCGTATTGCTCGTGCTACTCGAGTCGGCTATGCACGCGTCACAATGGCAGGACCCCGCCACGCAAGCCTTACTCGAACAAGCGCAACACGCTGAAAAGCAACCGTTAACACGCGCTGCCTTAAAAGCTCAGCTTAAGCACGAACAAAAGCAAATTCAGAGCGGAAAAATGCGTGCGATTGCTTCAAACGAGTCTCTGTCGCAACGCGAGCTAGATATAAATTTCGCCAAGTTACCAAACGAGAGACGTTACTATTCCTACTCTTGGAGCGACTCGCGGGGCAATCTTTTGGCCTTAACTGCAGTGGGGTTAGATGGCAACCCCTATTTTGCAAATAGCTATTTGTTAGGTTTTGTTCCATTTGCGCTCGACAACGTATGGCAGCCTTTGGCGCTCATTAGCATGCGTAAAACTTATATGTTTGATCACGAGCAACATGGCGCTGAATATGAGGACATTTGGCAAAACTCGAAACAAGCCTACGTGCACAGTCACGGCGATTGCGAGGATCACGCGCTGCTCCTTGCCGATTGGCTGCTGGGACTGGGTTACGATGCGCGGGTTGTGGTAGGAGAAACCTCCGATGGTGGTGGCCATGCTTGGGTTGTCCTGTTCTCAGGCACTAACACGTATGTTCTCGAAGCCACCTCTAAACGTGCCCCTAAATCGATTAACGATTTTTTACTCGCGGATCGAGCCCTTGCCTATCATCCCTATCTGCAATTCAATCGCACACAGATGTGGGAAAACACGGGTAGCGTGCTGACCACGGACTACCAAGACGCAAAATGGGTAGAGCGGTCAGAATTTATTCAGTCGCTAACGAGCGATGGTGCGACTAATCCTTAATGGATTGACCGCGATGCGAACGCGTACTACTTAAGTTCGCGGCGGCTGATCACAACTCCATTGCGATCCGCGTAAACCCAGTCTCCGCTATTGATTGTGTGTCCCGCAAACGTAACCGGTACATCAAGATCCCCTACACCACGCTTATCGGTCTTAATGGGATGCGTATTCAGAGCTTTTACGCCCAAAGGTAAAGCGGCAATTTCATCACAATCTCGGATACAACCGTTGATCAGCAAGCCGGCCCAGCCGTTTTTAACGGCGTTGGCGGCCAACATATCGCCTAAAATCGCTCGACGCAACGACCCGCCCCCATCCATGACGATCACGCGACCGTAACCGGGTTCATCCAACAGGGCTTTAACCACCGAATTGTCCTCAAAGCACTTAATGGTCACAGCTGGGCCAAAAAATGCAGTCTTGCCACCATAGTCCTTAAACACCGGATCGAGTACCAAGACATCATGGGGATATTCATCGCAAAGGTCTGGAGTAGAAAGCATAATAGAATCCAACGTTAAAAATGGTCTAAAGTTGCGGCTAAGTACTGCGGCGCGGCGTGCGTACGTTGACATGGTCAAAGGGACAATGTCGGCAAGCGTTTCCACAACAACGTCCCCGGCACAAATGGTATTCCTCAGTGAACACCATCAGGCCATTTTCCCAGTAATAATGTTCATTTTCGCGTAACTCGGGGATCGGCCACCGACGCCCTACCGCGCTTACACTCATTGAACTCGCGTTCAATTCGTCAATCTTTTTCATACTGATCTCAATGGCTGCTCAACATGCCCGGTGCTTGGTCGAGGGCTATCATACCGAAATTACGTCAAGGCATCGACCACACTTTACTCGCGCGTCTAAGGCTTTAAATGCCGTGCGCAACAGAGACTAATGATTTGCTCAATGTTCAACACGCGTTGAGAATATTGACAATCATGCCGCATTTACCGAAACTGCCCGCGTCATCGTCAACCCACAACTCGATCGCTTGCTATGTACTCACCAGGTCAATTATTCAGAAACGCCCTAGCCGAAAGCTTACCCCTACAAATTGTTGGCACAATCAACGCGTATACGGCTCTCATGGCGACAAAAATTGGTCATCAAGCCATTTATATTTCAGGTGGAGCCTGCGCGAATGCTTCCTATGGTTTGCCCGACCTCGGCATAACCAGCATGAATGATGTGCTCGAAGATGCTCGCCGCATCACCTCTGCGGTCAGCACCCCACTCCTTATCGACATTGATACCGGCTGGGGTGGTGCCTTCAATATTGCCCGCACGATCAAGCAATCAATCCAAGCCGGCGTAGCGGCCGTACATATGGAAGACCAAGTCGCACAAAAGCGATGCGGACACCGACCTAATAAAGAAATTGTGAGCTGTACCGAGATGGTGGATCGAATTAA
>CAYOXK010000062.1:0-9277 GCA_964407915.1 uncultured Gammaproteobacteria bacterium | reverse complement strand
AAGGCGGCGGTCGACGCTCGCAACGATGAGGCTTTTTTTATTATGGCGCGCACCGACTCCTATGCACTCGAAGGTTTGCAAGCATCGATTGATCGCTCCGGTGCCTATTTAGAAGCTGGAGCAGACGGTATTTTTGCCGAGGCGATGGCCTCTCTGAGTGACTATAAAGCGTACCATGAACAACTCAATGCACCGCTTTTAGCGAATATGACGGAATTTGGAGTATCCCCATTGTTTGGCAAGGAGGAACTCGCCGAACAAGGGGTTAGTATGGTGCTTTACCCCCTAACCGCGACGCGCGCGATGCACAAAGCGGCCGAAACCGTCTATCGCGAGGTGCTCGAAAAAGGCCATCAGCGAGATGTTGTGAATCTCATGCAAACACGTGAGGAGCTCTATGCCTATTTGGATTACCACAAGTATGAACAAACTTTAGACGCGCTATTTTCAAATCAATAACTCTATTCACACCAACATTCAATGATAAGACAGCGCGAGCGGATTACAGCAACCGTATAGCGCCAAAAATTAATCAGGACAAAAACAGGGAATAACATGGCGGCAGACAACAAATTAAGCGGCGCAGGTTTGCGTGGTCAAGTAGCAGGACAAACAGCGCTTTGTACAGTGGGCACCCAAGGCTCGGGGCTCAACTATAGAGGCTATGATGTCGACGACTTAGCGGAGCACTGTATTTTCGAGGAAGTCGCGCACTTGATCTTAAAAGGTCATTTACCGACTCGCTCGGAATTGAGCGCGTATCAAACCAAACTTGCGAGCCTACGGTCGCTTCCCGCAGCGCTTAAAGCGACGCTCGAACTTATTCCAAGTACGGCGCACCCCATGGACGTAATGCGTACGGGGGTATCAATGTTGGGCAATTTGGAGCCAGAGCAAACGTTTGCACAACAGGCCGACGCAGTTGACCGAGTGCTCGCGTTGCTGCCCGCGATAGTCGTATACTGGTACCGGTTCACCCACGACGGCGTGCGCGCTTCTACAGACACGCAAGCCGCCACAATCGGCGGGCACTTCTTGCATATGCTGCACGACCGCGCCCCGTCGGCTTTGCACGAACAAGTAATGAACGTATCCCTAATTCTTTATGCCGAGCATGAATTTAACGCGTCAACGTTTAACGGACGAGTAGCGGCTTCAACCCTCACTGACATCCATTCGGTGATTACGGGGGCGATTGGTACTTTACGCGGACCACTGCACGGCGGCGCTAATGAAGCGGCCATGGAAATGATTCAACAGTGGTCTAGTGCTGACGAAGCCGAAGCGGGAATTCTGGCCAAATTGGCCAACAAAGAATTAATCATGGGTTTTGGTCACGCGGTTTACAAAGAGCGTGACCCCCGCAATGCGATCATTAAAAAGTGGTCAAAAGTGTTATCCGAAGAAGCCCCTAGTGCCACCCTTTACGAGGTGTCAGAACGGTGTGAAGCCGTGATGAAGCGCGAAAAAGGGATGTTCTGCAATGCCGACTTTTTTCATGCTTCGGCGTATCACTTTATGGGTATACCGACCGGTTTATTTACGCCCATTTTTGTTATGTCTCGCGTCACGGGCTGGGCAGCACACGCATTTGAGCAACGTGCCAACAATCGTATTATACGCCCCAGCGCTGAATATATCGGCCCAGAGCATAGAGTGGTACCCAGTATCGATGCTCGTTAGTACCGTCTCTGTACGGACAATGCCCTGGGTTAAGCTTTACGCAACATGCGAATGCCTAGCGAAGTCATTAGAACCAACAGAGCCAAACCCAATAAAGCCAGAATACGGTCAAGATAAGCCACCCCGGTCCATTGTAAATAGTGCCAGCGGTAAGCGCGGTTAATCCAGCGGGTATCTGGCCCGCTTTGTGTAATGGTTAACGTGGCTGAGTGCAGCTGCATGGCGACTTGTGTATCGCTTAGGAATATAGAGGGCTCTGCCGAGTCCTCCAATATTGTCGATGTCGCCGGTTTCCACTCGCCTGTGGTGCCATATCGAGCTGGCCACTGCGTTTGCGCGTCACGTAACACAAGCTCAGATTGAGCTCGGCTCAACTCTGGTATTGCCCGCCAAACCCCTTCTGACGGGACGTACAGACTGTGCGCCGCTATCTCCGTATCAGCCAAAGGCAAGAGCGCTCCGTCCGCATCGCGGGGATACGCGCTCGCGACGCCCGCCCGCAATGCATGTAAGCCCAATTTGGTGCGGATTAACGTTAACCCAGCCGCGTTATTGCCTGGAATGGTCAGAGATTGAAGACTGGTCAAGTCTGCAGGCGTCAATGGATAGGTTTTTACACCGAGCTGATGAAAAGCATCGGAATAACCCGGCTTAACGAGAAACACCACGGCGGTGCCTGCCCAAACCAAGAGCGGCAAACACATAAGCCATCCGAGTATACGATGCAGTCGGCGCATGGCTAGGAGCAATACTGAGCCGCTAAGGTGTTAACACTTAAGTACGCGATGCAATGAACATCGCGTCAGAAATCAGAACCTCGGCCAGTCCCACAACTAATCGGCTAAGTCTGCAAGAAACTTCTCGATTCGTTTAGCGTTTGCACCAATATCACCCGCACCTACTCGCGATACTGAACGCATGTCAACTAGACTACGCTCGCCATCAGCAGTAACACGAACAACAACATCGTCTTTAAAGCCCCACAGCAAGGTCGTTGCGGTCGCTTCAATAATGCCCTGCTCTGAGTCTTGTGCAACGACCTCCCAACCACGCTCTTGTGCTAATTGTAGGCTTCGCTCAAATGCCTCTAGGGCCGAAACCTCAAGGCCTAATGTTTTCACATTTGGATACGCCAACTGTTGCGGCTCAATGTTCTCAGCCGAATATGCCAGTGGATTTGCATCGGCGCCGCGCAGTTCCGCAATAGCAGCGAAACTGGGTGGGTTTTGCACGTCGGTCGAAATATTGTGAATGGGCGGTAGGCTACGAATCTGCAGCATTTGATTACCTAAAATTAAAATAGGCAGTATGCACAACATCGACGCGAAGCGGCCGGCCCTAGCCAACTCAGGGGCTGATTTGCGCCAAACAAAGCCGACGATTGTACCGACTAAAAATACCGCTACCGCTAACATTGCACTATATCCGATCAGATCAAAGGCTGTTCTGAAATGGATGATCTCAAGACGCGTGGCTAAAATAGACAAAGGAAACGTGAACAGCGCAACGGCGCCGAGTACTCGAAATAGGGTCGCTAACATAATCTGCTTGGGCTCAAAAGTAGTGGAAAGTTCTATAGTATTTAAAAGTCAAACTGTAATGGTTTAGACATTCAAATTGCGTCATTTTCTAGGCCATATTTAAGAGAGACGTTGGTTCGCGCAATGCGGACAACCGTTGCAGCCTACCGGACAGTTTTTCGGTGAGCGTATAATCTAAACCGTGTAACAGTTCATCTGCGATATCGGGTCGATTACACACCAACAACATATCACACCCCGCAGCGAGTGCCTGTTCCGCTTGCCGCACCACCGAATAGTCCTGTAAAGAATCGATAGCACCCTGCATGGTTAGATCGTCGCTAAACACCACGCCTGTAAAGCCAAGTTGATCTCTGAGCACCGCCTGAATCCAGTACTTCGAAAAGGTTGGAATGTTGGCATCGCAAGACTCAAACAGCACGTGCGCCGTCATCACGGCATCCAATTCCTCCACAAGTTCGCGATACGGCCATAAATCATGCTGATCGAGTTCAGTACGAGCGCGTGCATCAACGGGCAAGCAGGCATGCGAGTCGCCGCTCACCCCGCCATGTCCCGGAAAGTGCTTCGCAACGCAAATCATACCAACTGAATGCATACCATCTATATAGGCCCCTAGTAATTCAGTGGCCACGGCGGGATTAGCATGAAAGCTACGATTTCCGATCACCTCATTGGCCTGGCTGTTTACATCAAACACCGGCGCAAACGAAAAATCGATTCCCACCGCTAACAACTCGCTGGCCATCAACCGCGCCGACTCATAAGCGTGTATCGGAGCCGTGTGCTTATTACGGTCCCAAGCCTCACCAAAACTCGCTGCGGGTGGCAACTCGCTAAAGCCATTTTTAAAACGCTGTACACGGCCGCCCTCTTGATCCACTGCAACCAGTAAGGCCGGCTCGCGCAACCGCTTAATGGCGCCAATCAAGCCAGTCACTTGGTCGCGGTCGACGAAATTGCGGGCAAATAAAATGACGCCACCCACCAAGGGGTGCAACAACCGCTGCTGGTCGTCCTCGCTCAACTGCAGACCTGCCACGTCTAACATGACGGGCCCAAGTGACATTTTACGGGGTGCGGCTTGCTCTTCAATCGACTGGGTCATGGCCAGAGTGTTCTCAATTACAATTAAAAAAATTAGCGGGAATGGTTACCTGAAGCTTGCCACTATTTAAGCTCGGTCAGGTTGAAACTAGGGATAGCGCCAACCCACTAGTCTGCGCGAATATGTACTTTGGTTCCTATTCGCACTAGATCAAATAACAGCTGCACATCAACATTACTCATCTTTATACAACCATGCGAACTCGGCACGCCCATCGGGTGCGAGTCGGGTGCACCGTGGATATAGATATAGCGTGCTTGGGTATCCACATTACCTCGGCGATTATGACCTACCTGCTCTCCGCACAACCACATAATTCGCGTTAAAATCCAGTCGCGGCTCGGATGCGCAGCCGCTAACGCTGGAGTGTACAGTTCACCGGTTGGGCGGCGACCAATAAAAACCGTATTGGTTGGCATTCCTGCACCAATTTTGGCGCGGATACGATGCGGCCCCAATGGCGTACACTCGCTGCCCATTAATTGTCCCACACCCTTTCTCGCCGTGGCGACGAGTGTACTAAACACTATTTGCTGCGTGTGTTCATCACGCACCACGAGGCGTTGCTGCGCCACATTGATATCAATCACCAACGTCATGAGCATTTACCACGGTACATCAGTGCAAACCCAATTCACTTAAGATGGCCTCACACCCAACGTCCAACAAGGTAAACACGTCCTTAAATCCCGCATCCCCGCCATGATATGGATCGGGCACTTCACGGCGATCACTGGCTCCCGCACGGTTCGCTGGAGCTAAAAAAAGTTCGATTTGGGCTTTCGGTTGACTTGGGGCGTAGTACTGAACTAACTCAAGATTGGCCTCGTCCATCGCGTAGATATAATCAAAATGGTCGTAGTCATTAATGGATATTTTACGCGCTCGCAGGTGCTCCATATCAATGCCACGAGCCTGTGCCGTTTGTCGCGACCGTGCATCGCTTTGCTCACCTACGTGATACGCATGCGTACCTGCTGAGTCCACACTCACCACCCCCTGCAGCTCATACACATCAATTTTCGTTTGCATAATGGCGTGTGCCGTAGGCGAACGACAAATATTGCCCATACAGACGAATAAGAGGTTAAGTGGATCTTGCATAAAGCTAACTCATCTCCAAAATCGGGCCGATAAAAGTATTCGCCTATAGGCGATCAACAAACCCTGCATCGAGCTGCGCACGCGCTCGCTCTAGGTCAGCTTGCGTATCCACGCCAAATCCTGCGGCATAATCAATCTGGTGCACTTGTATTGCATAGCCATGATCGAGTACCCGCAGTTGCTCCAAACTCTCGCAGGTTTCCAGTAAACTCGGTTCTAGCTGTGTAAACGTTGTTAAGAAATGAGCACGGTATGCGTAAATGCCAATATGGTGCAGGGCTAAACAGGTGCGTTCCCCGCGGGCATAGGGAATCTCACTGCGCGAAAAATACAGCGCACTACCTCCCTTATTAACCACTACTTTAACCGTGTTGGGATCGCGTAACGGTTCCGCCGAAGTAATAGCTTTCGCGGCGGTGGACATCACCGTATTCGGTGCATCACTGTGCATTAGAGCACTGGCTACTTCATTGATAAGTCTGGCCGGAATAAGCGGCTCATCACCCTGCACATTAACCACAATATGCTGAGCATCCAACTGCAAGCGCTCGCTGACTTCGGCAAGACGATCACTGCCAGAAGGATGCTGCGGGTTCGTCAACATCACCTCACATGGGCTGTGGCGCAATGCTTCGGCAATATCCTGATGATCGGTGGCCACCACCACTCTGCTCGCGCGCGATTCATTAGCCCGCGCCACCGTGTGGCAAATTAAGGGTTGACCACCCAAATCAGCGAGCATTTTACCGGGCAGCCGCGTAGAGGCCATGCGCGCCGGAATAACAACGATAAAGTCCAATGTGTCCGTCATCGCTTAGACCACTTATCATATTCAGACTGCGCCAACTCTCGAGCTTGATCCTCTAGTAAAATCGGCACTGCCTCCCGTATGGGAAACGCAAGACGTCCCGCCACGCTTATGAGCTCCTGACGTTCTCGATCAAAAACTAGCCGCCCTTTCGTCACGGGGCAAACCAATAGTCCGAGCAACTGCGGATCGATACCTGCACGGTGTAAATTAGAACTGTCTGTCAGCTTAGAACTCGTCATAAACCTACCTAAGAAATGAGAGCATCATAGTGATGCTTCTGCGCGTAAACGATTGACTAATCGTGTCACTAAAGCGGGCTCAATCTGTGCTCTGACGGGCAAGAACCACAACCGCTCAGAAGCAAAAGACCGGCATTTCACCGCGTCTTTTTCGGTCATCAGAATCGGCCAATCATTATCAAACTCTAAATCTGCGGCACAAAAATCATGATGGTCACTAAAGTAATGTTGTGGTCCCGTAAAACCCAAATCCGTGGCCGTCGAAAAAAACCGTTCAGGCTTAGCAATGCCAGCCACTAGATTGACCTTGCTCGGCACTAAATCCAAGGCGACTTGCTCACCTTGCATTTTGCTTGTGCCCACCGTTCCCAATGTGCTTACTAATCTTACAGCTTGCGGTTCTAGCCAAAACTGCGACCTAGGAAAGCCTCGATCTGAGTCACTCGCAAAATCGTTCACCATCGGTAGCTTAGCGGTATCTGGAAGAACGTGAGTAATGACTTCATCCATTGCCTTGAGACGACTGCGCGACTCTCGATAAGGCCCAGCCGGTAACAACCAGTGATTACGGCTGGCGTCCGTTTGGTCATCGATACACAGCGTCACCTTAGGTTGCAAAGCCCAGTGCTGCAAACCGTCATCGCTCACAATCAGATCCAGCGCGTGTCGCTCCAACAAGGCTTTTATGGCCGCATGTCGATCGGCCCCAACGGCAATCGGTACGCGAGTTTGTAAGAATAACATATAGGGTTCGTCACCTACTTGGCGCGGATCACTGTCGGGGTCGAGCAGGAGTGCGCGACTGCCAGCCTTGCTCTTATAGCCACGGCTCACGACACCTACTCGAAAACCCTGACCTTGTAGCACGTTCACAAGAGCCGCAACCAAGGGTGACTTACCCGAGCCGCCCACCGTTAAATTCCCAACAACGAGTGTGGCTACGGGTGCAGGGCGGCGATTAGCAAAACCATGGGTGTAACGCCAGCGATTGCATGTCGCGCACACCCAATAGAGTGCCGACAACGGCAACAACGCGAGAGTGAGTGCGTTAGGATTACGCCAGCTTTTTAACAAAACGTGCTCCAACCGTTGTAAGACCGTGGGGGTACGCAAAGTAGCAGACACTGATGCCACCCACTAGCGACCGAAAAAGAAAAAACCCTTACGACCTTTCTTCGATTGCGCTCGATGTAACTCCGCATACAAACCATTACGTCGTAGCAACTGCGCATGCGATCCCTTTTCTACGATCTCGCCAGCATCCAATACCAGTATTTGATCGGCGCTTTCGATAGTTGTAAGCCGATGCGCAATCACGAGCGACGTGCGGTCTTGCATTAGAGTCTCTAGAGCGTCTTGCACATAACGCTCGGACTTATTATCCAACGCTGAAGTCGCTTCATCTAAAATCAGGATCGGAGCATCCTTGTAAATCGCTCGCGCGATCGCAATACGTTGTCGCTGACCGCCCGACAAGCGCAACCCAGACTCTCCCACTCGTGTTTCAAGACCATCTGGCAATTCATCTAAAAATTCATCCACGTGTGCCGCGCGGATTGCTGCGTTTAGCCGCTCCTCGTCCTCGTTCTCCAACATGCCATACATGATATTGCGGCGTATGGTGTCATCGAACAAAGTGGTATCTTGCGACACGAGCGCAATTTGATCACGCATGTCTTTTAAGCGCAGCTCGGTAATGTCGTGGCCGTCGAGTAAAATGGTGCCTTCTTGCGGCGTATAGAAACGCAAAATTAAACTCGTAATGGTAGATTTGCCGCTACCCGAAGGCCCCACCAACGCTACTCGCTTACCTGGCTTTATTTCAAACGAGATGTTTTTGAGTATCGATTGCTCATCATCTTCGTAGCGAAAGCTTACATTATTAAACGACATATGGCCGCTTGTCGCGTGTAATGGCAACAGTCCCGTATCGCGCTCAGGTGCGGCATCAATAACGGAAAATACACTATTAGCAGCAGTAATTCCGATCTGAATTTTCTCGTTGACCTTGGTTAAACGCTTGAGTGGACTCATCAACATAATGCACGCGGATAAGTATGAGGTAAATTGCCCAGCGGCCTCGGGCCCCGTGCGCAAAAAATTGAGATAGATGTAAAGAATTAACGCGATGGCAGGTCCCACAGCCAGCAGTGTAATGGGCACAATCGCCGACGAGACCCGCGCACGCTTCAAATTTTGCTGTAAATTAAATCCATTGGCTCGGCCAAAGTTCTCAAGTTCTTGTTTTTGCCCCGAGTACACTTTAATTACTCTATGACCAATCGATGCCTCTTTTACCGTATCGGCAATCCCGCCCATCGAATCCTGAATCTCCTTACTGGTTTTGCGGAACCGTGAGTTCGAGTAACGGGTAATCAACACAATCATCGGCACGCAAATCAAGAAAATAAGCGTGAGTCGCCAATCTAAGTAAAACAACCAAAAAACAAGTGCAGCTGAGACCACTAAATCCTTAAACAGAATAGTCAAAGTGTCAGTTGTAGCCGTAGCCGTGGCCTCTACATCATAGATGAGTTTTGATACATTTTTGGAGGAGGAATTTTTCGCGAAATAATGCGTCGGCAGAGTAATGAGATTGGCGAATATGTCAGACCGAATCTCGTGCACTACATAGCGACCCAGCCGTGCCATGGAATAATTAGCCAGATAGCCAAGCACTGCCCGGAGCACGATGACGCCAAACAAGACTAACGCTAACCACCGTAAGTGCCACTCACTCGCGTTGACAAAACCGTCGTTTACTACCTGCTCGATCAGCGCCGCAAAGGAG
>CAYOXK010000061.1:6071-16857 GCA_964407915.1 uncultured Gammaproteobacteria bacterium | reverse complement strand
GAATAGGGCCCGCCGCGGTGCAAGTCGCCGCGTCACCCACCAGCTCAACTAAGGGGATAAGGTAAACAGGATTAAATGGGTGGGCTACGATTATTTGTGCAGGTCGAGCGGCTTTAACCACGAGCTCGCTGGGTTTAAACCCTGAGGTGGACGAGCTAATAATCGCGCCCTCGTGACAGTGATCCTGAATCTGTGCGAGCAGTGTTTGCTTTAGCTCTAAGCGCTCAGGCACACATTCCGACACCCAAGCGACGTCGCGAACGGCGTTGTCAATGGAATCACAAAACCGTACTTCACCAGGCGTGGGAAGTGCTTGCTCGAATAACGCCGGCAGTGCGTGCCGTGCATTCACCATGACCGCCTCTACTTTGCGTGGCGCGGCGGGGTCAGGGTCATACACATTTACGTTCCAACCCATTAGTACAAAGCGCGCGATCCAACCTCCACCAATTACACCGCCACCAATAACCGCTGCTGTTCTCTGCATTACTTGATCCTGATTTTAAGCCGGTTGGCGTTTGGTAAGGCCCAGCTTGTCGCGCACTTGTTGTGGCGTAAGCAGTGTGGAACCCATCGCTTCGATAATGGTGCGCGCGCGCGTTACTAGGTCTGAATTTTTAGCCAAAACGCCTTTATCAATCCATAAATTATCTTCTAGTCCTACGCGCACATTACCACCGGCGAGCACCGCGGCCGCCACAAACGGCATTTGATTGCGACCGATGGAAAATGCTGACCAAGTCCAATCCTGGGGAATGTTGTTAACCATCGCCATAAAGGTATTCAGATCGTCGGGAGCGCCCCATGGAATGCCCATGCAGAGTTGTACCAACGCAGGGGAGTCAATCACACCACGCTCGACCAAGTCCTTGGCATACCATAGGTGGCCTGTATCAAAGGCTTCAATCTCGGGCTTAACACCCAGTTCGGTCATCATGCGACCCATCGCGTTTAACATGCCGGGCGTATTCGTCATTACGTAATCGGCCTCGGCAAAATTCATCGTGCCGCAGTCCAAAGTACAAATCTCGGGCAAGCACATCGCAACGTGCTCCATGCGCTCTTCGGCGCTCACCATATCCGTGCCCTTAATCAAAGGTAAGGGTTTAGACGGTGGCCCAAACACAAGGTCGCCGCCCATACCGGCGGTGAGATTCAGCACTACGTCGGTAGCCGAATCGCGAATACGCTCGGTCAATTCGAGATACAACTTGGGGTCGCGCGCGGGTGCACCCGTTTCAGGATCGCGTACATGACAGTGCACAACGGCTGCGCCTGCTTGCGCGGCGGCAATCGCACTGTCGGCAATTTCTTGTGGTGAACGAGGTACGAAAGGACTGCGATCCTGCGTGCTACCCGAGCCCGTCACGGCACAGGTAATAAAAACGTCTTTGTTGGCGGATAAGGGCATAACAGAACTCCAAGGTCGATAAGTGATTCAATCGTGGCAGAGTTAAGTTTTATTTTTTTGCCATAAATCGTATAAAAATATACATTAATCGTATGCAAATTCTTCCCCAACTGAACGTGACGGTGTTGCTCTTAGCGAAAACGTCGCTTATGAGTTTAGCCGCGGTGATCGACCCATTACGGGCCGCTAATCGCCTTGCACCCCGACACGTCTACCATTGGGTTATCAAGTCATTGGACGGCGCCGATATTCAACTAACCAGCGGTATCGATATTGCCGTGCATGGGCAACTGACGAAACACGATGCGGGTGACGCCTTGATTGTGGTGGCGGGCTTTGAACATACGCGCTGGACCAGCAAGGCGTTTATGATGACGCTTCGCGATGCGGCCCGGCGCCACAGTGTTGTGATGGGGGTCGATGCGGGTACTTGGCTACTCGCCAAATCTGGCATTGTTAGCGACCATCGCGTGACTACCCACTGGGAAGACCTGGAAGCCTTAGCCACAAGCTACCCCACCTTAAACGTGCGCCACGATCGCTACACCATTGATCGCACGGTGTGGACGTGCGGCGGCGCTTCGCCCGCGCTTGATATGATGTTGCAATACATACGCACCTCGCAGCACCAATCCTTGGCCTTGGAGGTGGCGAATATTTTTGTCTATGACGACTCGCATCCCGCCAGCGACACGCAAACCATTAGCGCCACGAGCCGCTTACGCCAACTGGAAATACGCGTAGCGAAAGCGGTCGCGCTAATGCAAGATCATCTGGAAGAACCATTAAGCATCCGCGCCATCAACTCAAAAGTGGGCGTGTCAGCTAAAACGCTCGAAGGCTTGTTTAAAAAGCACCTTGATGCCACACCTAAAGCGTTTTACCTGCAGCTCCGCTTACAGGCGGCGCGGCGCTTAGTATTAGACAGCAACCTGAAATTGACGGAAGTGGCTGTGCGCTGCGGCTTTAATAGTCAAACGCATTTTACCCGTGGATTTAAGCGGCACTTTGGCGTGCCGCCACGCATTCTGCGAGCTCACGCCAGAGCGTGACAGTGCTTTAATTGGTGCTATATTCACGCTTTAATACTTGCGCCGTGCATACGCCAATGAACATTAATTCGGTAGCCCAACTTCCCCGTGCTTTTTCTGTTGTTTGGGAAGACGGCCATGAACAAGAATTACCCTTTATTTGGTTACGCGATAACGACCCCAGCGAACTGCATCCACACACTCAAGAACGCGTGTTCGATTTGACGTCCGTCAGTCTGGACCTGCAACCGCTTAACTTTGCGCATCAGTCACAAGTCCTCACTGTGCGGTGGCCCGATCGGCACAACGATGCCATTTACCCTAGCCACTGGTTGTACAACTACCGAGCTGATGTTCCGACCAAAGATCCCGCTGACATTAGTCGAGTGGCTTGGCGGGCGGGCGACCACAATGCAATCGAGCGTTTTGCCGCGTCCCAGTGCCAAAGCTCCGATGGCTTAGCGCAGTTACTTAGCACCCTAAAGCGCAATGGCATCGCGCTCATCGATGGCCTGGAGGATAGTCCCAATGCGGGTGCGAACTTTGGCGACTTGATTGGCTTTAAACGCGAAAGTAATTTTGGCGTAATGTTTGATGTGATTAGTAAGCCTGACCCCAACAACCTAGCCTACACGTCAATCGCCCTGCCTCTGCATACCGACTTACCTAATCAAGAACTGGTACCCGGCTATCAGTTTTTACATTGTTATAAAAACAGCACAACGGGGGGTGGGTCGCTGCTGGCCGACGGCTTGGCGATCGTCAACGACTTCAAACGAGAGTGTTCTGCACACTATGATCTGCTCGCGAACACGCCCATTGGCTGGCGCTTTCACGATCAAGACTGCGACATACGCCGCCAGCGTGCCATCATCGAAGTCGATGAATCAGGTGATTTGCGCAACTTTACATTTAATGCGCACATTGCGGATGTGGTGCGTCTACCGAGCGACACACTTTATTCATTCTATGCCGCGTATCAAGCCCTTATGCACCGAGTTAGAGGTTTGCAGTACCGCATTAGCTATACGCTGCAAGCTGGCGAAATGGTTATTTTTGACAACCGCCGTGTATTGCATGGACGCGAGGCGTTTGATCCGAGCGCCGGTGAACGGCACTTGCGAGGCTACTATATCGATCACAACGAAGTGGACAGCAAACTGCGCGTACTCGCGCGGTCTAAGGCAGCCGCTTAGTTCAATGGTTATTGCGTGCTGCGTTCGATTGCGCGCGACACTTTGTTAAGCAATTTTTTAAACGTGGTGAGTTCGCTGCTGCTCAAACAGGCAAACAGCTGCTGCTCGTAAGCGCGCGATAACGGCACCACCTGACGATAAATATCCGCGCCCGTTTTCGATAAGCGCAAGCAATGCCGACGCGCATCCGTTGCGTCAATCTCGCGGCGCACCAAATTACGTGCTATGAGCTGTTTGAGCGCTCTGCTAATCAGAGACTTTTCAACTTGGGTACGCTGCGAGACCGTGTCGGCCGAAACCCCGTTTGGCAGAGTCGATCCCTCGGCGCCCGCTTCACCAAGCACCGCCATAATGCGCCACTGTGTTACGCTAAGCCCAAACTTATCTTGATATGCGCTCGCAATGGTAGAACTAACGCGATTTGAAAGCACCGACAGTTGATAGGGCAAGAACTCCTCTAGCAACAAGGTGTCAGAGGGATTGGTAGGCTGATTTTTCGCTTCCTTCATGATCGCTACGCGCTTATTGGGTGTATTGTGGCCAGTAGTTATTGCATAGAGTGCATTGCAATTAGTTGGTGTGGCAACTATTATTGTTGTAATTACAACTAGTTTACTCGTTTAGACCCCGTGCTGGCGAGCGTTTGATCAAATTTTACGGAGAAAAAATGACTGACCTTTTTGACAACCCCATGGGTTTATGTGGATTCGAATTTGTAGAGTTTGCGGCTAAAAAACCTGGCATTCTGGAGCCTGTGTTCGAAATGGCTGGTTTCACGCATGTCGCTACACACCGTACCAAGCAAGTGGAACTGTACCGACAGGGTCAGATCAATTTAATTATCAATTACGAGCCCAACAGCTATGCTTTTTATTTCGCCGAAGAGCATGGCCCTTCCGCCTGTGGACTTGCCTTTCGCGTTAACGACTCGCGTGCGGCTTACAAGCGTGCGTTGTCACTGGGCGCGCAACCAATTGATATACCTGTTGGGCCAATGGAACTGCGCCTGCCAGCCATAAAAGGCATAGGCGGTGCGCCCTTGTACCTAATCGACCGCTTTGAAGATGGTACCTCGATTTACGACATCGACTTTGTATTTAAGGACGGCGTTGACTATCGCCCCGAAGGCTGTGGTTTTGAACTGATCGACCACCTTACACATAATGTCTACCGCGGTCGTATGCAGTATTGGGCTGATTTTTACGAACGTTTGTTCAATTTTAGAGAGATTCGCTACTTTGATATTAAAGGCGAATATACTGGATTAAAGTCCAAAGCACTTACGGCCCCCGACGGTAAAATTCGCATCCCCCTGAACGAAGAAGCCTCGAAAGAAACTGGGCAAATCGAAGAATTTTTAATGAAGTACAACGGTGAAGGCATTCAGCATATAGCCTTTTCTTGCAGCGACCTTCTAGGCTGTTACGACCGATTAAAAGCGCGCGGCATGAAATTTATGAGCGCGCCGCCCGAAACCTATTACAAGATGCTCGACGAACGCTTGCCTGGGCACGGCGAGCCAATAGACGAATTGCAGTCTCGCGGTATTTTACTGGACGGCACCACCGAGAATGACGAACCTCGGTTGTTACTGCAGATATTCTCAGACACATTAATCGGCCCCGTGTTTTTTGAGTTTATCCAACGTAAAGCCGACGATGGATTTGGCGAGGGCAATTTTAAAGCCCTATTTGAATCCATCGAACGCGATCAAATTGAACGCGGGGTAATCTCGGCTACGAAGCACTAATAGGCACTCGCCGCGCAACGAAATAGGACCAACTATGAGCTATACACTAAACACGACGCATAACCCACAAGCGCGCAGCTGGGTGCGCAGCGCCAACGACGATGCGAGCGAGTTTCCCATTCAGAATCTGCCTTTTGGGGTCTTTCAAGATCGGCAAAAGCAAGATGGATTTCGGATTGGGGTTGCTATTGGCGATGCCATTTTGGATCTACCTAAAGCACTGGCGAGTGGCGTGCTGGATACGCTGAACAGTGCTTCACGCATGGCGCTGGGTGCATCCACTTTAAACCCGTTTATGAGTCTCGGTAAACGTGCTTGGAGCCAAGCGCGCGCGGAATTATTTGCAGCTTTAGCGGAGGGTTCTGCCGCACAAGCTAAACTCAGCAACTGCTTGCTCAAGCAAGCGAATGCGGAGTTTACCGTGCCCGCTCACATCGGCGACTACACCGATTTTTACACCTCAATCCACCACGCCACCAACGTCGGCAAGCTCTTTCGACCCGACAATCCCCTGCTGCCCAATTACCAATGGATTCCCATTGGTTACCACGGTCGCAGTTCGTCGATCGAAGTGTCGGGTCATAGTTTTCATCGACCCAAAGGACAGTTAAAACCTCCCACGGCCGACCGACCAAGTCTCGCACCGTGCAAACGACTCGATTACGAGCTCGAAGTGGGCATTTACATTGGCAAAGGCAATGCCTTGGGCCGCACGATCGAGCTCGACCACGCTGAAGACCACGTATTTGGTTTATGCCTGTTTAATGATTGGTCGGCGCGCGATATCCAAGCGTGGGAATACCAGCCTTTAGGCCCATTTCTGTCCAAAAGCTTTGCGTCGACCGTATCGCCATGGATTGTCACCATGGAAGCGCTCGCGCCGTTTCGCCAGGCTTGGCAGCGCGCTGAAAGCGACCCGCAGCCGCTACCCTATTTAGACTCAGCCGCTATGCGCGAACAAGGCGCAGTGGATATGCAGCTAGAAGTGTTGATTCAAACCACCGCAATGCGCGCACAGGGTGTGCCCGCCGAACGCGTAGCGAAAAGCAACTTCAACCACAGCTACTGGAACATAGCGCAGATGGTTACGCACCATAGCATTAACGGATGTAACCTTAGACCGGGCGATCTTTTTGGTAGCGGCACATTGTCGGGCCCCACCGCCGACAGCGTAGGCGCACTGTTAGAAGCCACAGAAGGGGGCAAACACCCGATTACATTAAGCAATGGTGAACAACGCACCTTTTTAGAAGACGGCGATACGGTCGTATTGCGTGGCTATTGCACCAATGCACGCGCCCGTAAAATCGGCTTTGGCGAAGCCAGCGCTACCGTTTTACCCGCCAATTAAACCACCTTATAAAAGCACCATGAAAGTAGAACACATACATCACGTTGCCTACCGCTGCCGCGACGCTAAAGAAACGGTTGAATGGTATGTAAAAAACCTCAACATGGATTTTGTCTTGGCCATTGCTGAAGACGAAGTTCCCTCAACCAAACAGCCTGATCCTTATATGCATGTATTTTTAGATGCAGGGCAAGGCAATGTGCTGGCCTTTTTTGAACTGCCCACGCAGCCCCCAATGGGGCGCGATCCGAACACACCGGAATGGGTGCAACACATCGCCTTTAAAGTAAAAGACCGCGATACACTTCTGGCGTTTCGAGCGCAGCTCGAAGCCAATGGAATAGACGTGTTGGGCGTTACCGATCACAGTTTATTTCACTCGATCTACTTTTTTGACCCCAATGGCCATCGCGTTGAGCTAGCGGCACCCGACCCAGACGAAGAGGCCAAACTTAAGCGCCTTGATGCGGTTAAATGGGAGATGTTAGAAGAGTGGAGCCAAACTAAAAAAGCACCGCGACATGCCGATTGGATGCACGCCAAAGAATTCGGTCGCGACGAACATTAGCCCGAATACGCGTCAGCGCCACGGCTACGCTTTAAACTAATTCATCACTCGGAGAGTTCAACCATGGAGAGTTCAACCATGCAGCTTTATTCCTATTTTAGAAGCACTGCGGCGTATCGGGTACGCATAGCGCTTAACCTAAAATGCTTAGCGCACAGCATCGTGCCGGTTAATCTCTTGAGCAAACAACATCAAGCCGACGGCTATACCGCGATTAATCCACAAGGCCTCGTCCCGGCGTTGGCGCTTGAATCCGGCCAAATACTGAATCAGTCCTTGGCGATTATTGAATATTTGGAAGACACGCATCCGCACCCAGCGCTCTTACCAGAAGAGCCGTGGGCACGCGCGTGGGTACGCGGTTTAGCGTACGAGATTGCGTGCGATATGCACCCGCTCAACAATTTACGCGTGCTTAAATATCTAGAGAATGAGTTAAACGTAAGCCCCGCGGCCAGGCAAGACTGGTACGCGCACTGGGTTGCGACGGGCTTTACCGCGATTGAAACGCGCCTAGCGCAGCGCCGCCGGGCAAACTCAAGCGAAAGCCCCTTCTGCTTTGGTAATACACCCACTATGGCCGACTGCCTGCTGGTGCCACAGGTCTATAATGCGCAGCGCTTTAATTGTGACCTGCAACCGTATCCGTTGATACGCAAGATTGCTACGCACTGCCTCACCCTCGACGCATTTGCCAACGCACATCCCGATCAGCAAGCCGACGCGCCCGCCGCCTAAACCCCGTTACCGCGAACATTTGGTCTATGAGCGAACACTCTTTTATTTCAACCAAACCGTTGTCGACACCTGTACCAAAGCCACTGTGGACACCCACGCAAACGCAGATACAATCCACCGCCCTGTTTCGTTTTACGCAAACCGCACAGACGCTTGATTCATCGCAGGGCCCTTTTGCCACCTATAAAGACTTATGGCATTGGTCGATCGAGCAAAAGGACCTGTTTTGGAATCTGGTATGGGATTTTTGCGGCGTGATCGGCGACAAAGGCGCTCGCGTTTTTCAAGATGCTGAACACCTTACACAAACGCGTTGGTTTCCCGAGGCAAAACTTAATTATGCCGAGAATCTATTGGCTCAAGCGCGAGCAGAGCCAGAGCAACCGGCATTGGTATTTTGGGGCGAAGACCGCGTACAGCAGCGGGTAAGCAATCAACAACTACTCGACGCGGTGCGACGCTGCCAACAAGCCTTAAGCCGCGCGGGGGTTGGTACCGGCGACCGAGTGGCTGGCTACTTACCTAATTCGCCCTATGCGATTATCGCCATGCTCGCCACCGCATCGCTCGGCGCGGTGTGGAGCTCGGCCTCACCCGATTTTGGGATTGAGGGAGTGCTCGATCGATTTGGGCAGATTGATGCCAAAGTATTATTCTGTACCGACGGCTATTACTACAACGGCAAGTGGCAAGACTGCCACCCAAAAAATCAGGCAATCCTACAGGGTCTTAGTTCCGTCAGTCACCTCGTTATCTGCGATTATCACGATGCCGCGCATGAGCTCGCGCAACCGCTAGATCGCAGCCCTGTGAACAACGTGCACGATTACGAAAATGAACTCAAACGCGATACCAATGCACAAAGCCAAACGCATTCTTGGCGCGACTTTATGCAATTGGGGACATCAACCGACTCGCTGCACTTCGAACGGGTGGCATTTAATGACCCGCTGTTTATCTTATTTTCTTCGGGCACCACAGGTGTACCCAAATGCATCGTTCATGGTGTTGGCGGCACGCTTCTACAACATCTAAAGGAGCATCAACTGCACAGCGACGTACGCGCTGGCGACCGCTTGTTCTATTTTTCGACCTGTGGCTGGATGATGTGGAACTGGTTAGCCAGCGGCTTAGCATCTGGCGCCACCTTGCTACTCTATGACGGGAGTCCCTTTGCCGGCAATCAAACACTGCTGTTTGACTTTGCTGACGCCGAGCAAATGACCCACTTTGGCACTTCGGCCAAATACATCGAAGCCTGCCATAAAGCCAACTTAAACCCACGCGAGTCTCATGGCTTGGCGGCGTTGCGCGCTGTATTTTCAACCGGCAGTCCACTCGCGCCCGCTGGCTTTGAGTATGTCTATAGCCACATTAAAGACGATGTTGTGCTGTCGTCGATTTCAGGCGGTACCGATATATTGTCGTGTTTCGCACTTGGCAATCCCACCCTGCCCGTTTACATAGGCCAGTTACAATGCTTAGGTCTAGGTATGGCCGTGAATGTATTCGATGAACAGGGTCAACCACTAGCGACCGGCAAGGGCGATTTGGTCTGCACCGAATCGTTTCCATCAATGCCCATCGGCTTTTGGCAGGACGCAAACAGCGAGAAATACCATCAAGCCTATTTCAACACCTTCGCAAACGTGTGGTGTCATGGCGATTACGTTGAGTTCACCCCACAAGGCGGAATGGTTATTCACGGTCGCTCCGACGCCGTGCTGAACCCTGGCGGCGTGCGCATAGGTACTGCCGAAATTTATCGACAAGTTGAAACCATCAACGAGGTATTGGAATCCGTCGTTATTGGCCAACGCTGGGAGGATGATGTGCGTGTTGTTTTGTTCGTGGTGTTGCGCGCAGGTGCGCAATTAAACGAAGCATTGATCGGCACCATCAAACAAACCATTCGGGCCAAAACCACGCCGCGCCACGTACCTTCTAAAATAGTACAAGTGGCCGATATTCCACGTACCAAAAGTGGCAAGATTGTCGAGCTTGCAGTGCGCAATGTGGTTCATGGCGAGCCTGTTAAAAACCTCAACAGTTTGGCCAATCCTGAAGCCTTAGACTATTTCAAAGACTTGGCTGAGCTGCAGCACTAGCCCTAAGACAGAGGGGGCGCGCCTAACCACCGCGCGAAGGTCTAGTGCAGTCGTTCACTCACTACTCAGCAATATAACTAATTCGCAACAATCTCGAATTTGTAATGCCCGGGTGCTAATGTGCGCTCGCCGCGATGGTTTGTATGCCGCGCTAGCCAACCTACTAACACTCAGCACATTTAATTAAGGGACATCAGCGTGACTCTATCTGGACTACCGCGAACGCTCATCTACGGCGGACTGCTATTGAGCAGCTCTATCTTGTTAAGCGCAATGGCTACGCCTGCCTATGCCACCGAAACAATTGATGAGCCATTAGAACTACGCGAGCCTACGGACACGGTAGAAGCGAATCCCGCCGCGCAGATTCAGACCGCGAGCGAGCCCGAACTTATACAGCGCGCTTCGAGTGAGCGGGTCACACGAAAGAGCGGCTCTAAGCCACTGGGCGACGACGTCGTCGTTGAAGAAACTACCTCGATGCGTGGTGCCACCGAACCTAGCGATAGAATCAATACTGCCGAAGTAACAACAAATCTCCAGTCAGCGGGCGCGGAAGCGTTGCCAGATGATGATGTCGACCCAAACCCCGCTGAAGCGCTTGAACAAAATGTCGATCGCTCGACAGCGGTC
>CAYOXK010000061.1:0-5971 GCA_964407915.1 uncultured Gammaproteobacteria bacterium | reverse complement strand
CGACCCAAACCCCGCTGAAGCGCTTGAACAAAATGTCGATCGCTCGACAGCGGTCGAGCCCGAGATAGACGTTGAGTCACTTGAGCAAGGCCCTCTGGAATTGTTAGACGCGCGCGTTACCCCAGGCACAGCCGATATCCTTACTTGGCGAATGGAAAGCAGCTTTCAAGATGTAGCCGCGCCTGTATCCGTACTCGTGCTTAATGGCGTACAGAAGGGGCCAACGCTGTGCCTGACTGCCGCCATTCATGGTGATGAATTGAATGGCGTTGAAGTAGTCCGCCGTGTGGTAAACGATCTCGACGCTGCCAAAATGTCCGGCGCGGTCATCGGCATACCCATCGTTAATTTAGAAGGCTTTAAACGCGCGCATCGCTACCTTCCTGACCGTCGAGATCTCAATCGCTATTTTCCTGGGCAAGTGAATGGAAGCTATGCTTCGCGCGTTGCCCATTCATTCTTTAACGACGTTATTCGCCATTGTGACTTCTTATTAGATTTACATACTGGCTCTATGAGCCGCACTAACCTCCCGCAAATTCGCGCCAACTTATCCGACCCCGCAGTTGCCGATTTTGCCGAGAAATTGGGCTCGATTGTGATTTTACAAAGCAGTGGTGGCGAAGGCACGTTGCGCCGCGCGGCAACCGATGCCGGTATTCCCGCCGTAACATTCGAAGCGGGCGCACCTAACAATTTGCAAAAAGAGGCGGTGGAACAAGGCGTTGCGACCGTATTCAGCACACTGAGTTCGCTGGGTATTACCACCAAGTCGCGCCGCAAACGCAACGCCGAACCGACATTTTATCGATCTAAATGGGTACGCGCTCGCGAAGGTGGCATTCTGTACAGCAAAGTAGAGTTAGGCGACAACGTTAAAAAGGGTAGCGTGTTGGGCCTGCTGAGCAACCCGATCAACAATACAAGTAGTGAGATTCTGTCGCCAACCGAGGGCCGCGTTATAGGCATGGCGCTTAATCAGGTGATGTACCCAGGTTTTGCTGCATATCATATTGGGCTGAAATCGTCGATGGTGGAGGCCGCTCACCCGATCGATGACGAAACCGGCGAATCATTTGATTACGATCTTTACGAAAGCGAGGAAGCGGACCCTCCCTCCGAAATCGACGAACTGAACTCCGCCTCGTTGGACTCGCCACTCGACCAAGACTCAGCGGTTGATCAAGAAGCGGTAATTGAAACAAATGAGCAAGCGACAGAGTCTACAGACAAGCAGACGCGTAAGAAGGTAGATAAAGCCAACGCACGCGCAGCCTCCGAAATCGGTTCTATGCCGCTGCCCACCGAAGAAGCACCCTAAGCTAGGTTCTCCGCCCGGCCGGAATCAATCAAGCGTCAATCGGTGCTGTAAGCATTACGTAAAATTCTGCGTGGCAAAATCCCAATTAACCACGCGCCAAAAGGCGTCGAGGTAGTCCGGACGCGCGTTGCGGTAATCAATGTAATAGGCGTGCTCCCATACATCGCACGTAAGTAACGGGGTTTTGTCGGAGGTTAGCGGCGTTTCGGCATTATGTGTCTGCTCGATGCTCAACGAACCATCGGCGTTTTTCACGAGCCACGTCCAACCACTACCAAACAAACTGCCGGCAGCCTGAGTAAAAGCCTCTTGAAATTGCGCGAATGACCCAAAGTGCTGATTGATCGCATCAAGCAGTACGCCGGTTGGCGCACCACCACCCGCTGGGCTCAAAGAGTTCCAATAGAATGTATGGTTCCATACTTGCGCAGCGTTATTAAACACACCACCGTCCGCACTGCGGACAATCTCTTCCAGCGACATGTCGTCCATGGGCGTGCCTTTGATGGCCGCATTAAGCTTAGTGACGTAACTAGCGTGATGTTTGCCATAATGAAACTCTAGAGTTTCTTGAGAGATATGCGGATGCAAAGCATTCATTGCATACGGCAGCGTGGGCAGTTCAATAGCCATGGGGGTAGACTCCTGTCAGTGGTGGGAAATTCCTAAAAAGCGTATCCGACTTGCGTTGACAAGTCGGCGCTTGGGCGAAGCGGGGCTTACATCATCGACTGCAAATAATTTTGTTCGCCGATTTTGTGATACAAATCAATTTGGGTTTCGAGCCAATCAAAGTGTTCTTCTTCGGACTCGAGTATTTCTGAGAGCAGATCGCGTGTGACGTAGTCGCCCACTTTCTCGCAATGGGCGATTGCATTACTGTACATCGGAATTGCTTCGGTTTCTAAACGCAGGTCGCATTGCAGCATTTCTAAAACATTCTCGCCGATGTACAACTTGCCAAGGTCTTGTAAATTTGGCAAACCATCGAGCATCAGAATGCGCTCGATAAGAGTATCAGCGTGCTTCATCTCGTCGATTGATTCTTCATACTCTTTCTCGTTAAGCTTTTCTAAACCCCAGTTTTTGTACATGCGTGCATGTAAAAAATATTGATTAATGGCGGTCAGTTCTGCTTTTAATGCCTGATTAAGTAGTTCTAAAACACCTTCTTTAGCTTTCATGTTGAGATCATGGTTAAGTCAGTTATTAAAGCCGCAGTGTAACGCATAGGGCTATGTCTGCGGATGAAATTAATAATAAGTTATTGATTTTATTATAGTTAATGCGAATAGTTCGCATTGTTTTTCGCAGTAAACTAATCCTCAGCCGCGCACCTTTTAGCGACTCGTTATGGCATGCGAAAATCAGTGTCGGTATCAGCGCTCAAATCGACCGCGATAACACAAGCGCCTGCCACAAACCCATTTAAATGTTTCATACCGTTGCCTTTACTCGATCACGTAATACAGTTTTCTGAATTTTACCCGTTGCCGTTTTTGGCAAGGGCCCAAAAATGATGTTCTTAGGTCGTTTAAACCGTGGCATATTGTTAGCGCAGAAGTCGATTAACTCGGCGGCGCTGAGCGCACTTTGCGCCTCTTTAAGCTCAACAAATGCACACGGCACTTCGCCCCATTGCTCGTCGGGCATTGCCACCACCGCGGCTTCCGCCACGCCCGGGTGCTTATACAAGACATTCTCGATCTCCACCGACGAAATATTCTCGCCCCCCGAAATAATAATATCTTTGGCCCGATCGCGAATTTGAATGTAGCCATCAGGATGAATTACGGCCAAGTCGCCACTCAAAAACCATCCATTGCGAAAGGCTTTAGTCGTGGCCTCTGGGTCTTTTAAATAACCTTTCATAACGGTGTTGCCGCGTATAACAATTTCGCCCATCGTCACCCCATCGTGAGGAACTGGCGCAAAAGTATCTTGGTCAACCACATCGACTGCTTCAGTCATGGCGAAACGCACCCCTTGACGCGCACGCAACTCTGCTTGGCGTTCTTGTGACTCCTGTGCCCAGTGTTGCTGAGGCGCGGCTTGCAAAATGTGGCCGTACGTTTCAGTTAAACCATAGACATGCATTACTTCAAAACCCAGCGCTTGCATGCTTTGCAATACCCGCGCAGGTGGCGGTGCTCCCGCCGTCATCACATCAATACTGCGGTCAAACTTCTTTTGTTTCTCAACAGGGGCATTCGCCAACATATTCAACACAATCGGCGCGCCGCCAAAATGCGTAATCTCGTGCGCCTGTAACAGTTCAAAGAAAGCGCCGGGCTCAAAATGGCGTAAACACACGATGGTGGCCGCGCGCGCGGTCATCGTCCAAGCATGGCCCCAACCATTGCAGTGAAACATTGGCACACAATACAAATAGCGTAAATGCTGCGGCAAATTCCACGACGCGATGGTGCCCATGCTCATTAAATATGAGCCGCGATGATGGTAGACCACGCCTTTGGGATGACCCGTTGTGCCAGACGTATAATTAAGCGACAAAGCTTGCCACTCGTCACTCGGTAACGGCCAAGCAAAAGACGCATCGCCCTTATGCACCAACTCCTGATACGGCGTAAATTCTAGGTCTGCGGGAATCGGCGTTTGCTCGTTGGGGTGCGCAAACTCGTCGTCAATGAGCACTACCTGCGGTTGATGTGTAGACAGTTTTAGAGCATCTAGCAATACGCTGAGCAAGCCGCGATCACACACAAATACCTTCGACTCAGCATGGTCGATGATATAGGCCACCGTGGCCGCATCCAGCCGAGTATTGATGGTATTCAGAACCGCGCCCGCCATCGGCACGGCAAAATGGCATTCAAACATTTCCGGTGTATTGTGCGCCAACACCGACACCGTATCGTTACGCGTAAGACCAAGTTGCGTCAGACTGTGCGCCACCTGAACACAGCGGGCGCGGGTTTCGGCCCACGTCCACCGATGGGCGTTATACACAAGCGACGGGTGATGGGGATACACATCGGCCGTACGTTCTAAAAACGATAACGGCGATAGCGGCACATAGTTGGCCGCCTGTGGGTCTAACTGATCATAGGCTTTGGTCATGCTTGCTTCCCTCTGTTATGGCGAGTTTGAATATTCGCCATTAGGCTTTCGCTCCTTATCGCAAAAATCTTAGAACGCGGCTATAGCACCCTAGTTCTGTAGCGCCCTAGTTCTGCACGGTTTTTCCCGTATCGAGCATGGAGTTAATGCGTGCTTGCGTGGCTGGAGTACTCACTAAATGCAAAAAGGCCCGTCGTTCTGCATCAAATAAATCTTGCTCGCTCATCCGCGTGCCCGCGTCAACATCGCCACCCGTTACAATACGCGCCAATTCGGTCGCAACCACCACATTATGCGGGGTAAGCTTACCAGCAGACTGCGCATCGTCGAGCCACTGGCGCATTGCGGCAAACACCTCGCGACCTGGCGCCGCCAGATCTGGGCGTGCAAAAGCCTGCTGTTCGATGGGGTTTTTTACCGCTTCGATAGCCGCCCCCAATAAACGATCGCGGTTGCTCAGATACCGATCGTTGTCACGTAGCATCGCTTGCTCTTGAGCTAACAACGGCGAGGCACAAGTGGTGCCGTATCCGAGATTCATAAACGCTTTCCAAGCGGCTTGCGTCACGTTGTCTGCTGAAGCGGATGCGGCGGCATCGCCACCTAAATGGGTCACCCACCGATGCAGCGTTTCTTTACAGCCGCCGCCCGCCGGAATTAAGCCAACGCCCGACTCCACTAAGCCCATTACGGAATTCGCATGGCAGATCACTTGTTTGGCGTGTAACACTACCTCAAAGCCGCCGCCTAAGGACATGCCGACTGGGGCACAAACCACCGGAAAATCGGCGTGTGCGAGCGACCAACAAGTTTGCTGAAAATGTTGTAAAAACTGATCCAAACCCGTCAAATCTTCGCGCTGATAAAAGCCGCGTACGGCGGTTAGGTTTACGCCACAAGAAAAGTGCTGCGCGTCGTTGTGTACCACCAAGCCGCGCAGCCCTCGCTTGCTCACCGAGTCGATCGCGTCGGCCAGTATGGCCATGGAGTCAGCGTCGAGGGCATTGGCTTTGCTGTGAAACTCAACCAATGCGATGCCGTCTAAATTAAACCAACTAGCACTTTGCGTGGTATTCACGGCTTGCAGGGTTTGGCGTTTTTCATTAAAACGGACCACACCATTAGGTCGTTCGATGTTGTCCCACTCGCCGTTGAATTCGCGTGCTTGCAGTTGCCCCCTATGCACGCGATAAAAGCTCGAGCCTGCCGCGCTGCGTAAGTAGGCGGGTACCGTGCGTTGCTCAGACTCTAAGCGCTGCACAAAATAGTCCACGCCAATCTCGTCCAGTAACTCAAACGGACCTTTAATCCAGTTGTAGCCCAGCTTCATGGCGTCGTCGATACCTACTGGATTGGTGCCGACTTCGGGCAGCAAGGAAGCCGCGTAGCGTAATGTGCGCGATAATACGCGCCAAGCAAATTGCCCATAAACCGTGTCGCTATCCAGCAAGTGCCGCACTCCATGCTGCTCCGCGTGCGCGGCAACGTCCAAGGTAGAGCGTGTAAACGGTACATAGTCGCCCGACTTAAGATCAATCACCTCGCGCCCCGCAGGGCCTGTGCGGTAAA
>CAYOXK010000060.1:0-16976 GCA_964407915.1 uncultured Gammaproteobacteria bacterium | reverse complement strand
TTTCCTTATAAGCGTGAAGGCGAGGACCCTGCGCGAATGTTTGCCGGTGAGGGCGACCCCGCGCGCACCAACCGACGCTTTAAACGCTTATCACAGCACTCGCCCGCAAAGCGCTTATCCACCGCGTTTGATTCGGTCACGCTGTATGGTTTTGACCCAGCCACGCGACCTGATATTTACGGAAAAATCGGTAACTCTGGAGTGTCAGTGGCGACGCTGGACGATATGCGTCAGTTGTATGATGGCTTTGATCTTTGCGACCCGAGCACGTCGGTGTCGATGACCATTAACGGTCCAGCGCCGACCATCCTTGCTATGTTTCTGAATACCGCGATCGATCAACAAGTCGCGCGTTTCGAACAAAAAGAAGGGCGCGCACCGTCGGCTGATGAGTATCAGCACATTAAAGCGTTTGCCTTGAGTGCCGTGCGCGGCACGGTGCAGGCCGACATTCTTAAAGAGGATCAAGGGCAGAACACCTGCATTTTCTCTACGGAGTTTAGTTTGCGCATGATGGGCGACATTCAGCAGTACTTTATTGATCATGAGATTCGTAATTTCTACTCGGTGTCTATCTCTGGCTACCATATTGCCGAGGCAGGTGCCAATCCCATTTCGCAATTGGCGTTTACGTTAGCGAACGGGTTTACGTTTGTCGAAGCCTACCTAGCCAGAGGCATGCACATCGATGACTTTGCCTCCAATTTGAGTTTCTTTTTCTCCAACGGCATGGACCCAGAGTACACCGTGATCGGACGAGTCGCGCGGCGTATTTGGGCGGTGGCTATGCGGGATAAATACGGCGCCAATGCAAAATCGCAAAAGCTCAAATACCACATTCAAACATCGGGACGCTCGCTGCACGCGCAAGAAATGCAGTTCAATGACATTCGCACTACGCTGCAGGCACTGCTGGCCATACAAGACAATTGCAATAGTCTGCACACCAACGCGTTCGACGAAGCCATTACTACTCCAACGGAAGAGTCGGTGCGCCGTGCGCTCGCCATTCAGTTAATTATTAATCGAGAATTTGGTTTAGCGAAAAACGAAAATCCTTATCAAGGTTCTTTTGTGGTTGACGAGCTTACGGATCTGGTCGAAGAGGCTGTATTGCAGGAGTTTGAGCGAATATCGGAACGCGGTGGCGTCCTCGGCGCTATGGAAACGGGTTATCAGCGTGGCAAAATTCAAGAAGAGTCGATGAAGTATGAAACGCAAAAGCACGATGGCAGCTTACCGATTATCGGGGTTAATACGTTTTTGGCGGAGCGTCCAGAAGAGCCTTTTGAAATTGAGTTGGCGCGCTCAAGCGAGCAAGAGAAGCAATCGCAGATTGCGCGGTTAGCGGATTTTCATAAGCGCCATGCCGAGTCCAGCCCGCAAGAATTAGAGCAGATTAAAGAGACAGTCCGTGCAGGCGGTAATGGTTTTGAGGCGTTGATGGAAGCCGTGCGACATTGTTCGCTGGGCCAAATTACCGATGCGTTTTTTGAAGTGGGTGGACAATATCGGCGCTCTACCTAGACTGCTTGAGTAGAAGCGACTAAGGCGAACTTCGCCTTTCAGTCAATTACGTAAAGGTTCAGTCACTAAAAAGACCGCCTAATTTCATTCCATTTTGAACTTTGTTGTGATTAACTCCACAATCAAATGGCAGTAAGCAATGCTTTGGGGGCTTGCATTACTAGCTAGGGCGTCACTGATGTTGGCAGCTCTAAAGCCAAAGTGTATCGGGTTGCGAGCTGCATTGTGTGCTGATGTTGCTGGATTAGGGTATGGATAAACCTTTTAATAATGATATCCATATGATAATACAGCAGAACTTGTCATAACTGACGCAAGCAATCGATTTACTCAAGCCTGTTATCCTCAAGGATAAGGTCTGCGCGCTTCCGATGTTAGGACATCGCAGGGAGCCTCGAGCAATCATCAAACACGTATTTTTACTCATGCTCCTCAGCATGAGTGGCGCAGCGTTTGCTGCCCCTGGTGCCACAACTAACGACCCCTTTTTTAATACACTAAACCAAGTGGGCGCGTGCGGTAATGCCTATAACTTTGGTTCGTGTACAGCCAACGACTTTAGAATCACGTCGGTGCAGTTGAGCAACATTGTTGACAGCTGTATTGCCTCGGATGATTACTTTCAAGCGGATGTAACGGTGCAGTTCTCTAAAGCGCAACCGATTCGCTACGATGTAATGGCCTACTTTTATCGTGGTGAGGAGGCGGGCGATCCGTTTTTATTAGCGCCCGATGCCGCCGATACTGGCTTGTGGTGTACGCGCGTCGGCTTGCAAAACGACTTAACCATTTTTGATGGCCCACTTGATTCAGGCCTACGAACCGGCGATATCGACGACGAAGATAATGATCTAGTTACAGGCAACGACCCCGACGCGTTTTGTTTTGATGCGCCCAATGGTGCGGCCGATGGCACGATGAGCCAAACTAATTTGTCGATGGTCCTACCGTGTCGCGATGGCGATCTGAACGGAACAGTGGATATCGCTACGTGTACGGGTTGGGCGAACAACGCAGGTTCGATCTGTAGCGGACCAGAGTACGACGGTATCACCGAGCCACAAAATGGTACGGGTTCTAAATGTAACTGCGCGCAGTTCGATACCGATCCAGCCATTTCGCTACCTGAAATAAACGTGGTTAAAACCTGTGCAGGGGACGGCACGGGCGGCACTAACGCCCCTGATGCGTTTGGTATGTATGCCCCGGGCGATACGGTTTTATGCGAAATTGTTGTAGCCAATGCCGGTGGCACGCTGGATGCGGCGACGGTGGCCAATGAAGAAGGCTTCTTTTTTGTTGACGATTATGATGAAAGTAACGGTGCCATTAGCAGTATCGGCTTCGTGAATTCCAGTGGATCTTTGGCAGGAACGTTCGCTAATTCCGCAGGTGCTCTGAGCGTTTACCCTGACGATATTCTCACGGGCGGCACGGTGCTGATTAGCTATTTGTATACCTTGGATGCGGCTGTGTCGTTTGACCAAGTGAGTGAGGACGTGCCGAACGAGGTTTGTCCATATTATTACGATAGCACCAACATGACGGCTACGCTGAATTCGGATTTTTGCGCGGAAGATACGATTGTTGCGAACCCCGTTAGCTTGTCTGACTTCGCGGCCGTGCAACAAGGTTCTGATGTGGCGTTTTATTGGAGTACCGCTACCGAGACGAACAATTTAGGGTTTAATCTTTACGGCCAATATGGTCAGTCAAGAATTAAACTCAATACACAAATAATTCCATCCCAAGCCGTCAATTCGTTGGAAGTATTAGACTATGAGCTGAGTTTGCCTAAGTCGGTTGTGGGCGGAGCTCGTGAGTTTTACTTGGAAGACATAGACCTTACGGGTAAGGCGAGCATGGCCGGACCATTTGTGCTGAGTAAAGTTAATGAAGCGAAACGCGTACGCTCAACAAAAACTGACTGGGCCGCGATTGGCGTAAAAAACCGTGGTCAGTTCACCAAGCTCAGCAAGCAGGCTACCCCCAAGTCTAATAAGGGGCAAGACGCCTCTAAGGGCAAAAATAAACAACCAGGTAGTGATCCGACCGAAGCCGCTGCGGCGATCAGTCTTGCCGTAGAGCGATCTGGCGTAACACGTGTCACCTCGGCAGAACTAAGCGCTTTCGGATTCTTAGATAAAGACCTACGTGCGGGACGCTTTGTGCTGAGCGATGCCGCGGGTGCGGCGGTGCCGTCGCGCTATGTTCCAACTTCGAACAAAGCCGGGGTGCTTGAGTTTGTCGCTAAAGTTGATCGAACGTTTTACGCGCACAGTAATCGTTACACGCTAACAGCATCCGCAACTCGGGATGCGGCCTTCAGTATGCGGTCAGCCAGTGAATTTGCGCCAGCAGCGGGAGCCAATGCGGCATTTTATATGGAGACCGCGAAGGTCGGTAGGGATGCTGTTTATCATTTAGGCTCTACGCTTGAGACAGACCCATGGATGATGCAGCAGATTATTGCGTTTGGTGCTAACGCGAGCGCTACCACTATTGCAGTGCCGATGGATGATTTGGCCGTGGATGCGGGCGTGGCGAGCCAAGTGTCGGCACAAGTTTTAGGTGGGTTTGACCCACCGGGACGGCAAGATCGAATGCTGCGTTTACGCGTGAACGAGCAAACCTTAGATGCCCAGCCCGGATTTGGACTGCGCGAAAATCAACTCAGTGGTACCGTGACGCTTGATGCCAATCGCACGGAATTGCCAGTGACCATCGCGACACTGCAAACCAACGATTTTGGCATTGATCTCAGTTATTTAAACGAAGTGTCTGTTACGTATCCACGGCTCTTTAAAGCGCGTGACGAATCGCTTAGTTTTGCGTCGGCCAATGCGCAGTTGTCTGTGTCGGGTTTTACCGCAGAACGTGTAAGCGTCTATGCGGAGGTTGGCACCGACGTGGTCTTTTTAGGCGAACACTCAACATCGGGTGGTACCGTTGAGTTTAGCGGCATCAGTGGCGCGCAACGCTATTTAGTGGCGGGTGCTGGCACGGTGCAAAGTGCCGAGCTTGCCGCCATTCAAGTGATTGAACCTACCGCGATCAATGCCTCGAGTTTGGTTATTGCGCATCCGCAATTTCTAGGGGCGGAGCTTGATGGCTATGTGCAGTGGCGTGATGCTACTTTAGGTTCTCGCTCGAACATTGTATCTACGCAAGATATCTATTGTCGCTATACGGGTTGTGTACGCAGTGCATTTGCTATTCAACAATTTATACGCGAAATGCATGCTCAAAGCCCGCTTGATTCTGTGCTGTTAGTGGGTGGTGATGTCTATGACTATCACAACAATTTAGGTGTGGGAGCTGAAGCGTTTGTGCCTACGCTGTATGCGCGTACAAGCGAACTCATTGGTTTTGCACCCGTGGACGCCTTGTATGGCGATACCGACGAGGATGGTATTCCTGAGGTGGCCATCGGACGGATGCCGGTTAGAACTCAAGGTGAACTTACGGCATTATTAAATAAGTCGATGCTGTTCGGCGAACAGCAAGGACGCACCACCGCGGTGCTTACGGAGGATGAGGAAAATGAGACCGACGCCTATAATTTCTCGAACGGCAGTGATCGGGTAGCCGACATTTTGAGCGCGCAAGGGTGGAGCTTGAATCGCCAGTATCTCGACGATTATTTGGCGCAAGATACCACGGGCAGCAACCGTAACTTTTTCCTTGAGCAAGCCCGTCAAGGTGTTTTTCAAGCGCACGATAGCGGGCCACGATTGTCCATCTATACGGGACACTCAAGTGCTATTAGCTGGTCTTTCTCTAAGTTGTTTGACTATACGGCCGCAACGCGACTGAGTAATATCGGCTCCCCTAGTTTGTATTTGCAGTGGGGTTGCTATAACACCTATTACTCACATCCGACCATCGAGAGTTTGAGCCACGGTTTGTTACTCAGTGGTGAGCAGGGCGCGGCCCTCGTTATTGGTGCTTCCTCGTTAACCAACGCTAAAACGGAAGAACAGTTTGCGCAGCTTATTCAAGCTGAGCTGGTTGCAGGCGCGGTGTCCACGGGCCAAGCCATGGTCGCAGCTAAACGCCGCTTGGCCGAAGAGAATGGAGTGGTTGATCCCGATATTCTTTGGTCGGTAACGCTGTTGGGTGACCCAGAACTACAACTGTAACTGCGTTCACTAGCAGAAAGAGTGAAGCTTAGAGAGCCCGCCGCAAGCAACCAGCTGCGGCGGGCTTTTTTGTGTCGGTCATTCTGTTACAATCGCTGCGTGGTTCTGGCCGCGCGGCCTATACTCACACGCGATTGTTGTTAATCCTGTTAGGTTTTCAACCTCACTTTAATTTCTCACATACGAGACTATGACTTTAACTTCAGATCAACGAGATGCCTTGGTACTTTATGAGCTAGAGGGTGACTCCTCGGCGCAGGTCGCTGTGATTACCTTGAACCGTCCGACTGCGTTGAATGCGCTCTCGCATGCGCTGATTGCGCAGCTAGTCGACGCACTCGATCGCGCCCATGCCGATGATGCGGTGGGGGCGATTGTGCTCACCGGTCAGGGCAAAGCCTTTAGTGCCGGTGTGGATCTTAAAGAAATCTCCGCAAACCCCACTGTGTTGAACGACGACACGGCCATGCTTAAAGCGTTTAAGCAATTACGCAAGCCCTTGATTGGCGCCATCAATGGTTATGTGATGACCGGTGGTCTAGAGTTAGCTTTGCAATGCGATTTGCTCTACGCCTCGACGAGCGCGGTCTTCGCCGACACGCACACTAAAGTGGGTCTGCTGCCAACGTGGAGCATGTCGCAGCGCCTACCGCGTTTGATTGGTATTGCACGCGCCAAAGAAATGTCACTTAGTGGCCGTAAAATCGACGCGCACCTAGCTGAGCGCTGGGGGCTAGTAAACCGCGTGTTTGCTCCTGATGAATTACTACCCGCGGCCATCGCGCTAGGCCTAGAGATTGCCGCGAACGACCGCGTTGCCGTACAGGGCATTCGAGCGCTGATTGATCATGGTAACGGCTTGCCCATCGAGGCTGCTTTAGAACATGAATATCACACATCTCATGCGCATAATGATGCGTTAGATTTTGGCCAAATGTTGCATCGTTTAAACGCAGTGCGCGCAGTAAAGTAGCAAGCGCGCGTCGTTAGAGCCGAGACTTATTTGCCGAATGCCGCAATGAGTTAGCACCGTCCATACGACCAAGTGTTCGCAACTCGATCGTTCTGTTTATTCGTCTTGCATTACCTCGGACATTGAATTTTATTGGAGTTCTTATGCGCAATCGACCTTGGTTGCTAGTCATCCTCGCCTGCCTCGCTTTAGTGTTGGTGTTGGGGTTTATTAAATTTACGCAAATACGGGCAGCGATTGCCTTCGGTGAATCGTTTCCAGAGCCTAGCGAGACAGTGCAAACGGTCGTGGTAGAGTTTGCCCCGTGGCAAGCCCGCATGGTGGTGGTGGGTGATGTACGAGCCAGTCGCGAAGTTGAGCTTTACAACGAACTACCTGGCGTTATCGCCGCGGTTGGATTTGCTTCAGGCGGTTTAGTAAAAGAGGGCGATTTACTGTTGCAACTGGATGTGAGTGAAGAAACCGCCCAATTGCAGGGTGCGCGCGCCGAACTGGACTTAGCCAAGGTTAATTACGAGCGTTTTGCGGGTTTTAAAAACCCCGATGCGGTCAGTCGCCAGCAAGTTGATCAAGCGAAAGCACAATTAGCCATGGCGCAGGGCCGCGTGGGTGAGATTCAAAGTGTGATCGACCGCAAAACATTGCGCGCGCCATTCACGGCCCACAGCAGCATTCATCAATTTGAAGTAGGACAGTTTCTCGCGGCCAATAGTTGGATCACTCGTTTGGTGGGCGAAAACAGCGATGTTTGGATTGATTTTGCCGTGCCGCAGCAATACGCCAGTATTAATGTGGGTGCCACCGTTTTGGTGAGCACTGCAGCAAAGCCAAACGCGAACACGCAGGCACGCGTGATAGCGGTAGAGAGTGGTATTTCTAGAGCCTCACGCTCAGTCTCGGTGCGGGCCAAGATTGCCGCTGGCGAAGTGCCATTCGAAGGGTCATTAAAGCCCGGTACGATCGTGAGTGTTTCGGTACCTATCAGTGACGCCATACAAGCGGTAACTTTGCCGAGCAGTGCGGTGCGTGTCGACACGTTTGGCCCCTATGTCTTTGTGTTAGACCGCGCCGACGATGACAAGCTCCGCGCCAGTCGACGACCGGTGACGGTTGCCAGCAAAGAAGCTGAATTAAGCGTGATTACGCAGGGCCTTGAGGCCGGTCAGCTAGTGGCTTCGCAAGGCGCTTTTAAATTGCGCGAAGGCATCTGGGTAAAGACCGCAGCAGGTACCGAGCATGGCCAATAACACTTCACCGCCTGAGTCTCCCGCAACCCAACCCGTTAAGGGACATGATCTTGGCAAGCCCAACGTCATGGACATTTTCTCTACTCGACCCGTCTTGTCGATCGTGTTGTCTTTGGGCATCGTGTTGCTCGGTTTGCGTGCCGCGCTCGAGTTACCGGTATTACAGTTTCCACGTATTGCTAGCTCCTCGCTGGTAATCACCACGCCTTATATCGGCGCCTCTGCGGAAGTTGTGCAGGGATTTATTACCGAGCCCATCGAGCGCGTTGCGGCCTCGGTGCCGGGTGTCGATTACGTTGATTCACTCACCACACCGGGCGTGAGCACGGTAACCGTGTGGCTGCATTTAAATGAGGATAGTACCCGCGCTCTTGCCGAGTTGTCGTCGCGCCTTGATCAAATTCGCTTCGAGTTACCCGAAGGCGCTGAAGATCCATCGGTTGAGGTGGTGCGCGCCGATCGCCCGTTTGCGATGTTTTATCTAACGGTTAATTATGACGAAGAGGTCGCGCAGATTTCGCGGCTTGAAGCCACCGATTACTTAGCCCGCAATGTGTCGCCGGCCTTGGCCTCCATTTCGGGTGTGCAGCGAATTGGCCTCGAGGGTGGGCGCAATCCGGCCATGCGCGTGTGGCTAGACCCGATTAAAATGGCCGGTTACAACTTAGCCGCCGATGATGTGGCGAATGCGTTGCGTGCTAACAATTTGATTGCCACTGTAGGTCAAGCCGAGAGCGTAAATCAACGCATTGGATTGCTCACCGATACGGCGCTCGAAACCCAAGCGGAATTTGAGCAATTAGTGGTTCGTGAGATCGATGGCGTACAAATTCGCCTGCGCGACATCGCGACCGTTGCCGTGGGTGAAGAAGAAGGTCAGGTGAATGCGCGGCTCGACAAAGATCTAGTGCTGTACATCTCGGTTTGGCCGCTGCCCGGGGCCAATGAAATCGAGATCGGTGATCGCCTCTATGTGATGATCGACGAGATTAACGCGACGCTTCCACAAGGGTTGAGCATTACCGACGGTTTTGACGGAACGCTGTATATGCGCGATGCCTTGCGCGAAATCTTCATCACTTTGGCTGAAACCGTGGTGTTGGTTGGCTTAGTGGTACTGTTGATGATGGGTTCGTTTCGTACAGCTTTAGTGCCGCTGATCACGATCCCAATTTCATTGCTCGGTGCTATTGCAGCCATGACCTTTATGGGCTTTACGCTTAATCTACTGACGGTACTGGCTATTGTGTTGTCCGTCGGTTTAGTCGTTGATGACGCCATTGTCGTGGTCGAAAATGTGGCGCGCTATATGCGCGAAGGTATGAGCCGCTTAGAGGCGGCGCTGGCAAGCTCAAGACAGTTGCTCGCGCCCATCATAAGTATGACGGTCACACTTGCGGCGGTGTATGCGCCCATTGGTTTGTTGTCGGGTTTAACGGGCGCATTATTTAAAGAGTTCGCCTTTACACTTGCGATCGCTGTGCTCATCTCGGGAATTGTTGCGGTCACGCTGTCGCCCATTATGAGCGCCTATGCGAGCCCTGAAGGCGGCAAGGAAAGCCCTCTTACGCAACGCATCAACGGAGTGTTTGCGCGCCTGCAAGAACGCTATGGGCGGATCGTTGAAGCGTCTATTCAGTACAAGGCTCAAATCTTGTGTGTGGCCGTATTTTTTAGTTTGTTGAGCGTGCCGTTTTATCTGCTGTCGCTCAAAGAGCTTGCTCCCACAGAAGATCAATCGGGCATTACGGTGGTTGTGGAGTCTGCGCCTGAAGCGTCATTGGACTATACAACCGAACAAATGAACCAAGTGGTGGACGTTATGATGGCGCTCGATGGCGCCAAGTACATGTGGCAGATTATTACCCCAAGTGGCGCGTTTGGTGGGGTTGATCTAGTGCCTTTATCAGATCGGGCAGAAAACGTGCAAGACATGTACTGGAAAGCTTTTGGGGCTTTATCCGCAGTGGATGGGGTTAAGCCTTTCCCAGTGCTCGACTCGGCCTTGCCCACTGCCGGCAATTTCTCGGTAGAGCTTGTTGTGATGAGTTCCGATCCCTACGAGGAGATGAAGGCTTACGCCACGCAGATGGTAGCGGCCGCGAACGCCAGTCAAAAGTTTTTATTCGCCGAGACGGATCTAAAGCTCGACCTACCGCAGGCACGTTTTGTGTTAGATCGTGAGCGTATTGCCGATCTAGGTTTAGACTTGGCGGCCGTGAGTCAGCAATTAGGCACCTTGCTGTCGGGCAATTTCGTTAACCGGTACAACCAAGATGGTCGTGCCTACCGGGTTATTCCGATGATTGCCGACGGTGGTCGTGACAACCCCGAGGCATTGCTCGACTTGCAAATTCGCACGCCTGCAGGAGGCTTAATTCCGTTGCGCGCTATTGCGACGTTGGAAACTGAAACGGCCCCACGAGTATTGTCGAAGTTCGCGCAAAAAAACTCATTTCGAATATACGGCGAAGTGATTCCAGGCACTACTAAAGAGCAAGGTTTGCAAGCCTTAGAAGAAGCCGCCAAGCAAATTTTACCCGCGCATTATTCGATTGATTACGCCGGTGAATCGCGTCAGATTAGATTGGAGGGTAATACGCTCGAGGGCGTGTTAGTGATTGCGCTCGTGTTTGTATTTTTTGTGCTTGCTATCCAGTTCAATAGTTTTCGCGACCCCTTAGTGGTGCTACTGGGCTCTGTACCGCTCGCCTTGTCGGGCGCGATGGTGTTTGCGTTTCTTGATTTCACGACGATTAATATTTATTCGCAGGTGGGGTTTATCACGCTGGTAGGCCTGATTGCTAAAAATGGCATTCTGATTGTTGAGTTTGCCAATCATATGCAAAAGCTTGGACATGCGAAGTTGGCGGCTATCCGGCTCGCTGCGCAGACTCGGCTGAGGCCCGTATTAATGACCACGGGAGCAACGGTGTTTGGACATTTTCCTTTGGTGTTAGTCAGTGGCGCGGGTGCTGAAGCCCGTAACAGTATTGGTATTATTTTGGTAGCGGGCATGTTGGTGGGAACCTTCTTTACCTTGTTGGTTTTGCCGAGTATCTATATGGTGCTGGCGTCAGATCATTCACCAAAGCCGGCCGCGGATGCGTCGCCAGAGCGTCTAAAGCAACCGCTCGCAACGAGTAATGTGTAGCGTTTGGACTTTGGCAGCATTACCACTTTTTCGCTAACTAAAAGCGCCCATAGAAAGCGCTTTTAGATTGCGAGTGAGTGCGCCTAAATAGAGGGCGCGAAAGCGCTAATGCATGGCTTGAGGTATACTTACGCCCCAAGTAATTCTACCCTGCATGCACTCAATACCCAAATATGAACAGCCTGTTTAAGATTCCGCTTTACGCTACCGAGCTCAGCTATTTCGATGCCCGATCGGCCGTTGATGAGATCCAACCGGGGGCTTATGCCAAGCTGCCTTATACCTCCAAAGTTTTAGCTGAAAATTTGGTGCGACGTTGCGAGCCGCAGCATCTAAAAGCGGCCTTAGAGCAATTAATCTATCGTAAGCGGGATCTTGATTTTCCTTGGTATCCAGCGCGAGTAGTGTGTCATGACATTTTAGGCCAGACTGCATTGGTGGATTTAGCGGGTTTACGCGACGCGATTGCAGCAAAAGGTGGCGACCCAGCTCAGGTGAATCCGGTGGTGCCTACTCAGCTGATTGTGGATCATTCTTTGGCGGTTGAGTATGGTGGTGCTGACCCCGATGCCTTTACTAAAAACCGAGCTATTGAGGATCGACGTAATGAAGACCGCTTTCACTTTATTGAGTGGTGTAAAACGGCATTTAAAAACGTTGACGTTATTCCTCCAGGCAACGGAATCATGCATCAGATTAATTTAGAGCGAATGTCGCCGGTGGTGTGTGTTCAGGACGGCGTTGCGTTTCCCGATACGTTAGTGGGCACCGACAGCCATACTCCGCACGTGGATGCATTGGGGGTGCTCGCCGTGGGTGTAGGTGGGCTAGAAGCCGAAAGCGTGATGCTGGGACGGGCGTCGCATATGCGGCTGCCTGATATTGTGGGAGTTGAGCTAACCGGTCAGCGCCAACCTGGAATTACCGCAACCGATATCGTGTTGGCGCTCACTGAGTTTTTGCGCGCACAAAAAGTAGTGTCAACGTATTTAGAAATTTTTGGCGAAGGCGCACGTACTTTGACACTTGGGGATCGAGCGACCATCTCTAATATGACCCCAGAGTTTGGCGCGACCGCCGCCATGTTTTACATTGACGAAAAAACCATTGAATATTTGCGCCTAACAGGCCGCGAAGAGGAGCAAATCAAGTTAGTAGAGCATTACGCTAAAACGGCAGGTCTGTGGGCCGACGCTATGGAGGCGGCAGAATATGAACGGGTGCTTACTTTTGACTTGAGCAGCGTAGTTCGCAATCTTGCTGGTCCGTCTAACCCGCATCGCCGCGTGGCAACCAGCGAACTCCTTGCGCAAGGCATTGTGGGTGACTATGTTGAAGAAAATGGCTTAATGCCTGATGGCGCGGTCATAATTGCGGCCATCACAAGTTGCACCAACACCAGCAATCCGCGCAATGTCATTGCGGCAGGTTTGCTGGCGCGCAATGCTAATCAAAAAGGTTTATTGCGCAAGCCCTGGGTTAAAACGTCGTTGGCCCCTGGCTCTAAAGCGGTGGAGCTCTACCTTAAAGAGGCCAACTTGCTGACCGAGTTGGAGCAGCTTGGTTTTGGCATAGTGGGCTTTGCTTGCACTACCTGTAACGGCATGAGCGGCGCGCTAGATCCGGCCATTCAACAAGAAATTGTAGATCGCGATTTGTACGCCACAGCCGTTTTGTCGGGTAATCGAAATTTTGACGGCCGTATTCATCCCTATGCCAAACAAGCTTTCTTGGCATCGCCGCCGTTGGTGGTCGCTTACGCGATTGCGGGCACCATTCGCTTCGATATTGAGCAAGGTATTCTAGGCTTTGATCAACAGGGCGAGCCTGTGCGGTTGCAAGATTTATGGCCATCGGATGAAGAAATCGACGCCATTGTGCGCAGTGCCGTTAAGCCTGAGCAGTTTCGTGCGGTGTACGAGCCTATGTTTAAAGTGCAAGTCAATTCAGGGCCTGCTACCAAACCACTCTATGACTGGCGTCCGCAAAGTACCTACATTCGACGACCACCTTATTGGGAAGGGGCATTGGCGGGTGAGCGCCAACTGCAAGCCATGCGTCCGTTAGCGGTGCTAGGTGACAATATCACCACCGATCATTTATCGCCGTCGAACGCCATTTTAGCTACGAGCGCAGCAGGCGAATACTTGGCCAAGATGGGGGTGCCCGAAGAAGACTTTAATTCTTATGCAACGCATAGGGGCGATCACTTAACGGCGCAGCGGGCTACGTTCGCAAATCCGAAGCTTTTTAACGAGATGGTGGTGGCCGACGGTGCCGTGGTGCAAGGCTCGTTCGCGCGCTTAGAGCCTGAAGGTGAAAATATGCGGATGTGGGAAGTTATTGAAACCTATATGCAGCGTAAACAACCACTGATTATTATTGCCGGTGCCGATTATGGCCAAGGCTCTTCGCGCGATTGGGCCGCCAAAGGCGTGCGGCTCGCAGGCGTCGAAGCCATCGTCGCTGAGGGCTTTGAGCGAATTCACCGTACTAATTTAATTGGCATGGGAATATTACCGCTAGAGTTTACCAATGGCGACACGCGTCATACCTATGCTATTGACGGGCGCGAGACGTTTGATGTGTTGGGCGAACCAGCCCCTGGTGCCGAACTCACGCTCGTCATTCATCGCCCAAACGGCGAGGAAGTGTCGGTTGCGGTTAAGTGTCGGCTCGATACAGCCGAGGAGCTGGCAATTTTCTCTGCAGGTGGCGTATTACAGCGCTTTGCACAAGATTTTTTAGAGGCGAGACGTTGAGTGTGAACGATAGTATCGGAGCGTGTTTGGTCAGCATCGGTGTCACGCGTAAACCTGAGCAACGATGAAATCTATTTACATTGAAGCGCTAGCTGATATCGCGGACATCTGGCGCAGAGCGGCCGCATGGCGCGCCCTGGCTCGAGTGGATTTGCGCGACCGATACCACCGCTCCCGTCTCGGTTTGCTGTGGGCTGGGCTCAGTATCTTACTGTTCGTGGGAGTGGTTAGCCCGATCTTCTCGGAACTGCTGGGCGTTCCGCTTGAGGTCTATAGTCTGCACTTGCTGCTTGGTCTAATTCTCTGGAATTTTATATCGACTGTGCTCATAGACAGCACGCGCGCGTTTACTGATGGACGCGAGTTAGTGTCGAGCTACGGCATATCCTATGCCAGCCTGATCGCCCGCGTGGTCTGGCGCAATCTGCTTATTGTTGGATACCAAATGGTGGTGTTCGTGATCATCACGCTACTACTGTTCAATACGCCAAATCTGGCCTGGCTATGGGTGTTGCCCGGTTTGGTTTTAGTGGTGTGTATTACCTATTGCACAGCATTGATTGTCGCCGTTATTGCAACGCGCTTTGGTGATTTTGCCGAACTGCTCAACAATTTATTGCGCCTGGTGTTTTTCGCCACCCCGATCATGTGGCTGCCGGAACAAAAAAGTGCGCTGGCTTGGGTCGTTGAACTAAACCCTATTCATTATATGGTGCAGATGGTTCGAGCACCCCTGATGAGTCAAGCCGTCGAGCCAGATATTTGGTGGCGTGGATTAGTTATTCTGTTGGTGATGGCGTTTATTGCAGCGGCCGTTTTTGCTAAAAATAGAGCAAAGATCGCGTTTTGGTTATAAAGGAGAATTGGCGTGCCGCATCTTGAATTACATAATGTGAGTTTGGATTACCCCATTTACAACCTGGATGCCCGTTCGCTCACGCAGTCCATTTCAACCATCGCGGGTACGGGTGGTCTTTTGCGCAGTGATGGAAAACAACGCACATCAGTGTTAGCGCTGGATCAGATTAGTTTACGATTAGATGCGGGCGACCGTTTAGCCGTTTTAGGTCACAATGGTGCGGGCAAGTCTACTTTACTTAAAGTAATGTCGGGATTTTATCGTCCCACCACGGGTCATATCGTGCGGCAAGGGCGCGTATCGGCGATGCTTAGCATGGCTTCGGGAATGCGGCAGAACCTCACTGGTCGAGAGAACGCGCGCCTAGTACTGCAGCTCAATGGCTACACGGGTGAACAACTTGAGGCAAAGCTCATTGAAATTGAATCTTTGAGCGAGCTGGGTGGTTTTTTTGAATTGCCGCTTAGCCGATTGTCCTCGGGTATGATGATGCGCTTAGCGTTCACTTTGAGCACCAATCTGGAGCCCGAAATTCTATTATTGGATGAATGGGTCGGTGCGGGCGATATGGCGTTTGTCGAAAAAGCCCGTCAGCGCATGAGCGAGTTGTTGGAAAAATCCACGATAGTGGTCTACACCACTCACAGCATTGCTATGGCGCAAAGCTTTTGTACCAGCGCAATTTGCTTAGACGGTGGTCGACTCGTTCATCAAGGCAGTGTAGAGGAAGTGGCGGAGTTTTACACTAAGCGCATGATGCGCGCTTCGACCTAGTTTTCTAATGGCCTATAAAAATTACATTTCGCATGCGCAAGGTAGCTAAATGACACAAATCAAAATCCCTGCCACTTATATGCGTGGCGGCACCAGTAAAGGTGTTTTTTTTAAGTTAGACGATTTACCGATGAATGCCCAACAAGCGGGTGCCGCGCGCGACGCGCTGCTGCTGCGCGTGATTGGTAGTCCCGACCCCTATCTGAAACACACCGACGGTATGGGTGGAGCCACTTCGAGTACGAGTAAGGTCGTTATCTTGTCGAGAAGCACCCAGGCAGGCCATGATGTAGATTACCTGTTTGGGCAAGTCGCGATTGATCGACCTTTTGTAGATTGGAGTGGCAACTGCGGTAATTTAACCTCAGCGGTGGGTGCTTTCGCAATTCGCAATCAATTGTTTGACACCAGTTCATTGCCATCCGATGGCATCGCGACGGTGCGTATTTGGCAGGCCAATATCGGTAAATCGATCATCGTGCGCATTCCCATGCGCGGTGGCGCCGTACAGGAGATTGGTAATTTTTATTTAGACGGTGTGACGTTTCCAGCTGCTGAAGTGCAGTTAGAGTTTTTGGACCCAGCGGGTGATGGCGCGATCTTCCCAACCGGCAACTTGATCGACGATTTGGAGGTGCCAGGTGAAAAAGGCCTGCGCGCCTCGTTGGTTAATGCGGGCATTCCCACCGTGTTTGTTAATGCTCAAGACCTCGGGTTAGTGGGCACTGAGCTGCAAGCTCAAGTCAATTCCAACCAGGAGTTATTAGCGCGACTAGAACGTATTAGAGCCCATGGGGCGCTGCGCATGGGGTTGATTAGCGATGTGCGTGAGGCCGAAACGCGCCAGCATACGCCTAAGGTGGCTTGGGTGGGGCAGCCTAAGCCTTATGTCGCTTCGAGTGGTGCGCAAGTGGCGGCTGATGACATCGACTTGCTCGTGCGAGCCATGTCTATGGGGCAATTACACCATGCCATGATGGGGACGGCGGCGGTCGCAATTGGAATTGCCAGCGCAGTGCCGGGCACATTGGTGAACTTAGCTGCGGGCGGGGGAGAGCTATCCACCGTGCGATTTGGTCATCCATCGGGTACTTTAAAAGTGGGCGGCCAAGTCAGCAAAATAGAGGGCCAGTGGCGCGCTGAAAAAGCGCTTATGTCACGCTCAGCAAGGGTGCTCATGGACGGCTTTGTGTATGTACCAAGCGAGCAGATTTAGACGGATGGATGAGTGAATGAATATGTTTTCAGTGACCAAGATTCTAACCGCAATGATCGCGCTGCTTGCTGTACTCAGCTTTAACGCACACGCGCAGTTACAGCCACCCATCGAAACGCTGATTGTGACGGCGACGCGCACGGCGCAAGCGGCTCAAGAGGTGCCTCTCAATATCACTCAGGTGAATGCGCAAGAGCTACAAGAAATAAGTGCGGTGCATATGCAGCAGGTGCTCGCTCGGGTGCCAGGGGTTACCACCCAGCGGGGTAATGGACAAGAATCCTTACCAGGCATCCGCTCGCCCGTGCAGTCGGGCGCGGGC
>CAYOXK010000059.1:0-17025 GCA_964407915.1 uncultured Gammaproteobacteria bacterium | reverse complement strand
TGGCACGAATGCCGGGCGAGAACATATGGCCCGCGAGCATGCCGTGCCGCTTAGCCGGCGCGCATAGCATTCCGATCGCGCAGTACGGTACGTCCAATATCGGACTGATAAAAAACATCTACCGACGTGGCCTTGATGTGCGCTATGGGCGCATCATGCAAGCCATCGCCGGTATCCACTACAACGTATCGTTGCCGCAAGCTTTCTGGCTTAGCTACCAAGCGCAGCTTGGTGATCAGAGTTCAGAGCGCGATTTTCGTTCCACACAATACTTTCATTTAATTCGTAATTTCCATCGCCATTCATGGGTGCTCTATTATTTATTCGGAGCCTCCCCCGTTCTTGATGCGAGCTTTTTTGGTGACCGCACGCCTAAGCTCGATGCCTATGGTAAGCGCACGTGGGGACTGCCCTATGCCACATCTTTACGCATGAGCGATTTAGGCTACACCAACTCAGCTCAGCAGGACCTGCATATTGGATACGATTCGCTCGACGATTATATCCGCACGCTTTCGCATGCCGTACAGCAGCCCTACCCGCCTTATGAACAGCTCGGTATAAAAGACGCGAACGGCGAGTACCAACAACTCAATGCCAATATTTTACAAATTGAGAATGAGTACTACAGCGAGATTCGGCCTAAACGCGTAGCGCGCAGCGGCGAACGCCCGGTACATGCTTTAGCGCGCGGTGGTGTGGAATACATAGAAGTACGTGCGCTCGATATTAATCCCTTTTTGCCTGTGGGGATTGACGCCACCGTCTGTCGCTTTTTAGATGCGTTTGTACTGTATTGCTTGTTCTCGCACAGTGCCAAGCAGTGCCCTGATGAATGGGCCGAGATTGCCGCTAATCGCAGCGTCATTATTAATCGTGGACGTGAACCCGGCTTGAGTTTGAGTTATTGTGGCACGCGCAAAACCGTGAGCGATTGGGTAAAGCACATCTTGGACGGAACCCTCGAATGGGCTGAATATTTAGATTCCGCGCACGGGGGGCACGCTTACGCTCAGGCCGTTAAAGCGCAACAAAGCAAAGCGCAGGACCCACGACTTACCCCATCGGGACAAGTAATGGCGGCCATTGAGTCTGGGCAGGAGTTTTACGACCTTGTAAGCGAACTTGCGGACCAACATGCCGGCGCAATATTAGGCACTGGCTTATCAAGCTCGCGAGAACAAGCTTTAGAGCAGTTAGCGGCGACCTCGCTCCGTGAACAAGCCGAGCGCGAAGCACTTACCGAACCTCCCTTGGATGAGTTTTTAGCTGAGTACAATCAACTCTAATCAACGTTAAGAGCAGAAACAAATTAACGAGGACGACTATGAACTATGTACTAATTCTCGACTCGGTTGCTTGCCTACCCCAACAAGAAATTGCCCGCCGCAAACTTGCGATCATTCCGTTGTCGATTATTGTGGAGGGCAAAAAATACATCGACACGCATGACGAGCGTATCTTGGGCGGACTGCATAAAAGCGGACTCATCAACGTTAATACCAAGGCCAAAACAATTTCGTCGACCGAAGCCGAAATCCGCCACTATCTGTTTAAGGAAATCGTACCGCACTATGATGTAGCTCTGTGCCAAACATTGGGGATGGCTTATAGCCCTATTTATGAGAGCTATCGGGCGGTGACTTTTAAGGTGGCACAACAGGCCCACGAAAAGCGCAAAGATCTTAATTTAGAAAGACCCTTTCAGATGACCTGTATGAGCTCTGGCAGTCTTGCCGCTGGACAAGGCTTGTTAGCCATCTATTCTGACGAAGTGCTAGGCGAGACCGAGAGTTACAACAAAGCTAAAGCGTCGATCGAGGAGTTCAAGCAGTACATTAAATCTTTTACGATCGTTAAAGACCCCATCTACACGCGTCAACACGCCAAGTCGAAGGGCAACAAAACGGTCTCATATCCCGTTGCATGGATCGCTGACAAATTAAATTTTGCACCCATCGGTAATAATCAAAACGAAGCAATTTTTGTGGTTGATGTGAAAAACCGCGGTTTTGATAATTCGGTAGATCGCGTGTTGGCTTACTGCATCGATCGCGTTGAAGAGGGCTTATTACTGCCGTGGATCAATATTAGTTATGCCGGCGACATTAGTCGCATGCCAGAATTCACTAACTATTTAAAATTACAGGCCGTTTGTCGTGCCCAAGGCGTTACCTTGATGACGGGAGTGATGACGATGGGCGCCGCGATCAATTTGGGGCCAGGCAGTATGTCGGTGGCCATAGCCCCTAAGAATCAAGATGTGAACCCTTAAGCGGCACTTTACGATAACCGTAGCTGGAGAGCGGCTGCCGGCATAGGGTATTGCGAGGAATAAAAAAAGCCGTATTGATGTGGATCAATACGGCTTTTCGCAATTCAGCACACAGCGATGTGGTTATTCGTCGTCGTAGAATTCGTGCAAGCGTCGCGCGAGCTCTTGCTCTTCTCGATATTCTTCAATACGGCGGCGAGCGTTACGATCGCGACGGCTGCGTTGTCTCGCTTTTTTTGGCTGAAACTGATCAAAAAACGCGTCATCGTCAAGATCAACATCACCAAACAATGCCTGCGAGACATCATCGTCAAATTCAAAATCCTTATTACGTTCTTTATGTTTACCCATTGTAGTGGTCTCAGTAATGATGCAATTAAGTACAGGGTACCCCTGCAAGTGCGATTGTTAAGTCAGTCGTCACATCCTGTAAAACGAATTATTTAGATCAAGACGATCGAACATTTCGATTAAACTTAAATCACCCTGCAAAAATAACAATGCTCGTTTACAGTCTCATTACAACGCACCCCCACATTTTTATAGGGTTTCGAGCAGTTCTTGAATTAGACCACTGCGTGGATTGTCGTGGTTATAGATGGCATAGGCTTTACGTTTAAAAACCGGCATCTTCGGAACCAGCCAAAGCTCCCCAGCACTCAGCGATGCGCGTACGGCCGGTTCCGCTAAGTAGGCGTAACCTTTGGCACGTTTTAATTGTTCTTGGGCTATTCGACCCAAACTGGTCATCATACGACTCGCGCGCACATGCGGAAACTCAGCGGCAAACTGCACTGCAAAATGCATTCCCCAATCGACCTGAATAAAATATTTAACCCAGTCGGGCTCGAGCACTTTTACCGGTTCGGAACTCACGAGCATCAACTTGATGGGTTTAAGCGGCTTGGCAGTCAGATTAACGCTTTGCGGTGCATCGTACAAAAAGGCGATATCCAATCCCCCTTCACTCAGCATCTCAACCAAAGTTTCGGCACTGAAAATATCAGCTGATATGGCCAGATTAGGATGGCTTTGCGAGATTGCATACAGCCAGTTTTGTAGTGTGGTATCCCACAAGCCCGAAAGCCCCCCAAACGCGATTGTGTCGCGTGTACCATCCGAGCTGGCAATTTCTTGTTGGGCGCGAGCCCACAGCGTGGTGATACCTTTGGCGTACGTCATCAACGCCTCGCCACTGGGTGATAGACGTATATTGCCGCGTTCGCGAATGAACAATTGCGCTCCGATGGACTCCTCCAATGCTCGAATGCGCGCACTCACGGTGGACTGAGAGATAAACAAAGCATTGGCCGCATGACCAAAGTGACGCGTTTTAGCGACCTCCAAAAACGTCTTTATTGCATTAATATCCATTGCACACCCTATGTTAATACCGAGGCACTGAGCTGCGGCCGCTCTGCGCTTGTGCGCACACAACGGCAAGAGTAAGGTAGACTTTAGTATTGCTCAAGACCACTCAGATCGCACCTAGATCTATTGTTATCTAACTGCCTTATTCGCGTACACGACTTTAGCACTATGGACACTATTTCCACTATTTGGAATACCAAACTTATTACCACATCTTCGGGCTTTTTCATTTCCGTCGAAGGCATCATGTTGGTCATTTTAGCCATGCTGGGCGGCTATGTGCTGAGCCACTTCACTGAGTACCTCTTAGCCAAGCGCCTAGCCAATAGCAAAATGCAAGCCGATGTAATCCACATCATTAAGCGTGTATCGTTCTATCTTATTCTGGTGATGGTGGCGCTAACGATACTCAGCGTTCTCGGCATTCCGATTACCGCTTTCGCGTTTGCCACCGGCGCAATAGCGATTGGGGTGGGCTTTGGCGCACAAAACATCATCAATAATTTTATCAGCGGTTGGATTTTGATTGCCGAACGGCCTATTCGCATCAATGACTTTATCGAAATTGAGGGCAATATGGGCATCGTAGCCGAGGTAGGTGCGCGGTCTACGTTAATCCACCGCATTGACGGTGTGCATATGCTTGTGCCCAACAGCAAGCTGCTAGAAACGACGGTCATTAATTGGACCTTAGTTGACCGCAAGATACGCACCTCCGTGCGGGTGGGGGTGGCTTACGGCAGCGACCCTAAGCTAGTAGTAGAGCTTCTTCAGCAGGCCCTCAAGGGCAATGAATATGTGTTAGAGAGCCCAGAACCAGAATATGTGTTCGAAGACTTTGGCGATAGCGCCTTGATTTTTGACGTGTATTTTTGGAGTTATGTGTTGGGCAATAAAACGCTTCGCTCAATTCGTAGCAGTGTGCGCTTTCGAATCTCCGAATTGTTCGCAGTGCATGGGATTGCAATCGCTTACCCACAATTGGACGTGCATCTACTCCAAAAAACCGCAGCGGCCACGGTCACGGATAAATCTGGGTCGGTGGCGTAAAGCGTTAAATCGCAGGAGCTTAGGGTGCATTTTTTATACCAGTACTATTTAAAAGACGACAAAACGTCCGAAGCGCTAAACCCCACACTGCCTGCGTCGTTTGCGACGGGGTCTACCAGCCTTTGGCAGCATGTGGATTTAAATAGTGCTGAGGCCAAACAGTGGTTATTAAAAAAGGCCAACATTGATCCCTTAACCGCGCAAGCGTTGGCCGCCGACGAAACACGGCCTCGATCGTTCGCCGCCCAAGGTGGTTTATTAGTTGTATTGCGCGGCGTAAACCACAACCCCGGCGAGCACGCCGAGGACATGGTTTCAATTCGCGTATGGATTGAACAAAACCGCATACTCACCGCTCGGCTGCGCAAGTTGCTCGCGATCCAAGATATTGTGAACAGCATTAATGCACAGGCAGGCCCGCGCACCCCTGGCGAATTTCTCACAACACTTATTGAGCTGCTGGCCAATCGCATAGGCGACTTCGTTAACCGTTTGGAGGACGGCTTGGGCGAAATTGAAGAGCAATTGGAGTCGCTAGAACCGGATCAATTGCGGGCAAAATTGGGCTCGCTGCGCAAGCAAATTGCGTCGGTGCGGCGCTTTCTTGCGCCCCAACGCGATGCCTTGGATCGACTCTTTTATGTCGATACCGACATTTTGGGGGAACAGGATCGGCAGCGATTACGCGAGGAGTCTGATCGCATTACACGCTATTTAGAGGATCTGGATTTAGCGCGCGAGCGGGCCATTGTTTTACAAGAAGCGTTTTTAAGCCAAATTGCGCAACAACAGAACTCACGAATGTATGTGCTCTCGATTGTGGCCGCCATCTTTCTCCCTCTCACCTTTGTAACAGGTTTATTGGGTATGAATGTGGGCGGATTGCCCGGCATAGACAACACGTTGGGATTCTGGATTGCGCTGGCGGTAATGGTCGTTGCCACCGTCGGTTTCGCAGCCTTTTTCAAATTAAAAAAATGGATTTAGTGGGGTGGCGCGCCTCTTCCTGAGCGGGGCTGGCCCTCCAGCGCGTTACTGCGCAACCGGCCTGCGGCCGTCCAGGAGTGGCACACGGATAAGCCGTCTACGGACCTAAGGATGGAGGAGTGGCACAGGGATGTGCCGTCTACGGACCTAAGGATGGAAATTCGCTCCAGGCGAATTTGTCCCAATGCACTTCTAAAAGGACTCGTTCTTCCCGCACAACCCACCACTCAAAAAAAACGCCTTTATGTTGGCTGCCGGTTGTTTTTCCGCCAGTCTGATGGGCGCGGTTGCGCATCACTCAAAAAAAAACCGCCTTTTAGGCGGTTGTTTTTTGCGTGGTGGGCCGTGCGCGGATCGAACGCGCGACCACCTGATTAAAAGTCAGATGCTCTACCGGCTGAGCTAACGGCCCTTTCACACAAATCTCTGGGGGTTTGCTGCAAGCACTGGGTACTTACCACAAATCAGAGTGTACTCATTTTTTGATAAAAGCACGTGATGACTACTGCCAAAAAATGAGGTGCGATTATCTTGGTTGACGTGGCGATGGTCAACCCCTTTTAAGCGCTAATTAGTCAGTCTTTGAACATTTTAGTACAGAATGATGACCAACTCGAATAATGCCACCACAATCGTAGACCAAACGATCGCACTGGTTGTGTGTTGATTCACTGCACGGTTGCTGTGTTTAGGCTGCATTGCGAAGGAAATGATCAACACGCCTAGACATACGCTATATAAACCCAACTTAAGCAGAATCTGACTTAACTCCAAATCGACCTGCGTGATCGCGAGCATGCTGGCCGCATCCACTAAACCAAACAGCTCGCGCGCGCTTAAAACACCCCCTAGCCACACCGCCAGTGTAAACCACGCTCCCGTAAGCGCCGCAGCCACCACCGTGGCGATCAACATTGGCGTAACCACATAGGCATAAATGGGTACTTGTAAATAATGCAGTGCTTCAAGCTGCCGACTTCGCTGCAGTTCCCCTAACCAATTGGCCGCTAAACTACCAGAGCGAGCCGCAAACAGCATACTGCCCACCGCCGGCCCTAAATACAGCGCATAACGCCCACCCATAAGCGCAACAATGTCATGGGGGCTCACAAACCAGGCTATCCAACCCTGCAGAGCCGTGTCGGTTAACAATTTAACAACCGCCATGGTTGTCGCACCCAGCATCAGTCCAACCAGAGCAAAAAATACGGCGCCACTAAAAAACGCTAGGTTCAGTCCAAACCAAAATACCCGCACCTGATCCCAACCACTGCGTGAGCTTTGAGTCGTTCCCTTTATTACCGCACCAACACTATTGAAAAATTGCTTAGTGCGGAACACGGCACCGCGCCACCCAGTGCGGGGCTGGTGCTGCCTAAGGGCGGGGACGCTTGTGGATGTAGGCGCGTGTACAAGCTCCGCCAATTTAGCCATCAACAGTCCGAGACGCTGCTCGAGCTGCGCAGCGGACTGAGGTGGCGTCGACCAGTCAAACAGCGTATGCAGTTCGCCATCCCGTAGTTCAACGACGCGAGTTGCACTGTGCGCTATGTAGATGGGGTTGTGCGACACGGTAATCGCGGCACTGCGCTTACCTGCAGTGGTACTCAATAAGCCGTTCACTAAGGAGCCCAGACTCATAAGATTGACTAAATCCAACCCGGCATCGGGCTCATCGTAAAGCATCACTTGCGGCTGCAACAGCAGCGCCCGCGCAATCGCTACGCGGCGCAGTTGACCACCACTCAGTTCGCTTACTCTTCGATCAAGCAACTCAACTGGCAATTTAAGCGCGTCAATGCAGTTGAATATAGCGTCCGCGGTGGGTGCGCCCACGCCATGGCGCACAATCAACTCTAGATTTTGCCGAACCGTAAGATGATCAAGCAAGGCCCCCTCCTGCAGTAACAGACCCGTGCTGACAGTCCCTTCTGCGGTTTGGTACTGCGCGGCCGCGTCAGCGATACGTTTTAATAACGTTGATTTACCGCAGCCGCTGGGGCCCACAATGCACAGGTGTTCCCCTGCAGACAAACTTACCGTAATACGATGAGCCTGCACCGTATCAACATCCAAAGGGTTGGACCAACCGGAAATCTCGAGATATAAGAGGCGTGCGTCGCTCAAGTGATCACTCAACTATTCCACAGTGGACTATCCTGTGGACTCGTCGCTCGGTTTGCTAAGCTGCAGCGCTGGATCGGCGATGCCTGCTTGAGCAAAGCCAGCTAGGCGAATACGACAGGAGTCGCACTCTCGACAAGGCTGGCCGCTCGCACTCGGGTTGTAACAGGAAACGGTGTCCGCATAATCAACGCCTAACTCCACGCCGGTCTGAATAATGGCGGCTTTGCTAAGGGTGAGTAACGGCGCTTCGATCGAGATACCGCGTCCTTCAACGCCGGTTTTAGTGGCTAGGTTAGCCATTGTTTGAAAGGCCGCCAAATATTCAGGGCGGCAGTCGGGGTAACCCGAATAATCGACCGCATTGGCACCAATAAAAATCGCCTCCGCGCCGAGCACTTCGGCCCAACCTAAAGCAACCGACAAAAAGACCGTATTGCGTGCGGGAACATAGGTAACTGGAATGGCCTCGCTACTCGTCGTGGGTACTGCGATGGCATTGTCAGTCAGCGCTGACCCTCCGAATCCACCAATATCGATGCGCACCACACGATGCTCCCGCGCACCGCCTTTATGCGCAACGATACGTGCGCGTTCAAGCTCGATACGATGGCGTTGACCATAGTCGACGCTTAACGCATAACAGGCGAAACCACGTTGATGGGCGATAGCCAGTACCGTGGCCGAGTCAAGCCCCCCAGACACCAGTACCACGGCTTTGGATTGGTTGTGCGTGTGCATAGTCAGTCACTATTTCCCTTGGGCCTCTTGCCACAAGACTTTATGTAGTTGTACTTGAAAGCGCACCGGCAGACGATCAGCAAGTATCCACTCTGCCAATTCAGTAGGATTAACTTGCTCCGCCGACGGTGAAAAAAGCACCTCGCACCGATCCGCCAGCTGCTCGCTCTGTAGCTTCGCGCGCGCCCATAGATAGTCGTTGCGGCTGCAGATAACAAATTTCAAACAATCCTTTTGGCCAATTAAATCGAGATTGCTGTATACGTTATTGGCTTCCTCACCCGAGTCGGGCGTTTTTACATCCAACACAATGTACACCCGAGGATCGACCTCGGCGATGCTCACGGCTCCGCCTGTCTCAAGCGATACCGCATAGCCACGATCACAAAGCTGCGCCATGAGCGGCCAACAGTCGGGTTGTGCGAGTGGTTCTCCACCGGTAACGCATACATAGCGTGCTTGATAGTCATCAACTCTTTGCACAATATCGTCAAGCGAGTATCGCGTGCCGCCATGAAAAGCGTAGGCCGTATCGCAATAGGTACACCGCATGGGACAACCCGTTAGGCGCACGAACACCGTGGGATGCCCAATGTGCGCGGATTCACCCTGTATAGAGTAAAAGATCTCAGTAATTTTAAGTGACATGTTCTGGTGATCCTGACGACAACACGCCAAGCCTCTGTGCTGCGGAGCAACGGTCGAGCGGCCACGATCAAGTAGACCCAATCATTCAGGGCAACGTGGTTGCTCAGAACAATTTAGGTACGAGATGCGCAAGCACTCAGACCGTTGGCAATAATAACGGGTTTTAAATAAGCGCGGACGGTAACGGGCTGTTACGTTATCCGCCGCGATTAAGTACCTAATTCCGCCAAACGATTTTTAGCCGAGATGGCAGCGTTCGAGCGCGGATGATATTGCAGAATTTCCTGTAATAGAATCCGTGCTTCGATTTTATTCCCTTGCTCTTGCTCAATATAAGCGGTTTTGAGCATCGCATCAGGCAACCGCGGGCTCTGCTTATATTGCTCAATAATCACCTTGAAGTACTTTTTAGACTCAGCAAGATCGCGATTAACGTACTTTGATTCAGCGATCCAATAATTGGCGTCGTCAGCGTATTCCCCATAAGGGAAATCGGCTATTTGCTGCGAAAACACCGCCACGGCTTCATTGTGTTTAGACTGGCGGAGTAATTCAAATGCTTGTTGATACAACTCCGATTCGCCCAGGGTAGCCTCGATCGCATTATTCGAAGGGTCGCCGGTTGCCGTTGCTTGCTGCGATGCAACATCGGGGGAAGGGACACCATTGTTGGTTGTTGGTGCATCCACTCCACCTGGAATCGCGATCACGCCGCCGCCATTCGTTGGCACCGCTTCGATAGGCGTACCCACAATAACCGGCCCTGAGCCAGTAGAGGGAGGGAAAGAGCCTTCAGCGGGTGTACTTAAAGGCCCACCAATTTGCCGCTCTTCAACGGGCGGAAACTGCGATGAGGCGGCCGGCGCAGAATTCGGACTCAGCACTCGCTCTTCGGTGGTTGGAAAGCTATTCGTTGGTGGCGTATAAGAGGGCATGCCAGTAGCACCAGTCGGTGCACCCAACCTAGGGTTGGCCGTATTAGTATTTGCAGGCGCAGGCACAAGACCATTGTCGCTCGGCACAAAGCGCGGCTGCGCATCACTGGGATAACCGCCAGAGGCAGCGCGTGGCGCGGCCCGCAGTTTCGACAGCTCGAACTGCTGACGCTCTAATTGATTACGCAATTCGGCCATCTCGCTTTGCATGGCCTGAATATTGCGTTGCAGTTCGCCTTGAACTCGCGAGTATTCTTCCAGTGCCGCCGTGTCAGAGCGATGCGCGTGCGCCGTGCTCGCTGGCACAAGGCTGATGAGAACAACTGCGCAGCTTATCGTACAGATGGATAACAATTTCATGCAATAACACTCCGACCCCAAATAAGGTTTTGTCTCGAACCAAGCCGTTAAATCAGCAAGCGCCGCTAAGAGCCTGCACCAAGCAATGCAATGCCTCCAAGCCGAGCCTACAAGCGATGCCCATTTATGCAGAGAGAATTATACTATCCTCACGGGCTTGCTCTATACAGTTTGGATTATCAAACAGTCTACAACACCAAACAGAAATGGCCTCTATAAAGAGGCCATTCTGGTACAACACACTGCAAGCCAAGCGTTACAGACGCTTAGCAATACCGAGCAAAGTCAGCGACTAAATTAGTAGCTGATTTCTACGCGGCGATTTTGTGCCCAAGCTTCTTCAGTATGACCCATAGCCGCTGGCTTCTCTTCGCCATGCGCTACTACTTTAAGCTCGCTACCGCCTGTGCCTTCGTTGCCCATTGCAGAGCTAACAGTGTTTGCACGACGCTCGCTCAACGCAAGGTTGTAGCCACGTGATCCGCGCTCGTCTGCATGACCGTGTAACTCAGCCGCAATGCCGCCACGACGAGCCATTTCACGTGCATGCGCGCGTGCAATAACGTCGGACTTTTGATCCATCGCTGAGCTGTTGTATTCAAAATACACGATTTTATAATCGAGTGGATTACCCATAATACCCATTGCTTCGAGCTCTGCTGCAGAAAAGCCAGTGCCGTAAGCATTTGTATCAACCACTGGGGTTGTGTCTGTAGAAACTTGCTCAACTTTGCTTGCACAAGCAGACAACACAAGTGCCATTGCTAAGGTGATTAGTAAACCAAATTTGCGATTCATTATAATTCTCTCCGAGATTGTTTAGTTTGCCGAATTTTACCTAAGTGGCGACCACGCCGGCTCACGCACGTCACCATCAACAAATTCCAAGGGCGTTTTTATACGTCCATCAGAAGAAGCCACCATTAACATGGGCTGGTAATTATGCTCCGTTGCATACAATACCATGTCTCCATTGGGAGAAAAACTAGGTGAGTCATCAAATTTTGATGAAGTGATCCATTGTATTTCCCCGCTCTCTAAATCTGCGACCGCAATATTACCACCCTCGTGCACCATTACCATACGTTTCGCATCAAAATCGAGCGAAGCATCGGAGTTTTTATCACCTTCAAAGGTTTGCCGCACCAATTCTTGGCTCGCAAAGTCATAACGGTACACCTGCGCCTTGCCCGAACGATTTGACGTATGCAGCAGAGCGCGACCGTCGGGGGTCCAACTAGGCTCAGTATCAATGCCCCAGTGCGTGCTAATGCGCTCATGCGTGCGATTGACCATATCATAAATATAGATATCGGGGCTGCCATGGCGTGATGTCGAATAGGCTAACTTCGTGCCATCAGGTGAAAACGCCGGCGCCGAATTCACCCCCTTAAAGGCCGCGATTACTTCAGCGCGACCACGGTCTAGGTCATGCACTTGCACAATCGGCCCATCATTCGTAAACGACACAAAGGCAATTTTACGACCATCGGCAGACCACGTTGGCGACAATAAGGGTTTCCACGATGCGTAGACTTCCACCGCGCCAAAGCCGTCCCAATCGGCCACCATCAATTGATAGCGCTCGCGTTGGTATTCCGGCACTGATCGCTTTATATAGGCAACTTTGGAATTAAACGCACCGGGTCGACCCGTTAAGGATTTATAGACTTGGTCGCTGATAATGTGGGCCGCCGTTCTAAAATCCGCGAGCTTGATACTGGGAATACGGTGCCCCAGACCTATTTCAACATCGCGGCGTACATCAAACACCCGAAACTGAATTTCATATAAGTCTTTCTCTAAATGCCAAACCTCGCCAATCACGAGTGCATCCACATCAATCAATCGCCAGTCTTTGGCACGCACTTCTTCTTTGCGCGAGGGAAACGACAAAAACTTTTCGCTTGGCTGTGGTTCAAACTTGCCGCTAGCGTATAAGTTGCGGTTAATAATGGAGTCTAGTTTGGGAAACTCGGTTCCCGCGCCCGTGGGGGCTGACATGAATTTAAACGGTACCACAGCAATCGGCATACCGCGCACTTGCCCGCCGTCGACTACGCCCCGTAGTTTTTGTGCATGGGCTGGCGACAGCGACAAGCATGCCGCGACCACAAATATAAATGCTAAAGAGTAGGCTACTTTCATTCTAATTCCTCGTTTAGTTTGGCGGTCGGTTACCTTGGTACGCTCATTATCAACTCAAAAGATTCATCAACAAACCTTTTATAAGCATCAGGGTAGAGCGTTTGATCTGGGAGCGGCAGTGGGCTTACCTTATATACATCCCCTTCGGAAGCGCTGTCAAAGCGCGGATTACCACTCGATTCGATAGTCCGTACTGACAACACATTGCCTTGTGGATCAACGCGAACTTCAACCACCGATTTGAGCCATGGCTCAAAACTTGGATCCACGTTTCTCCTTGCGTTTATCTTTTTCTCAATTTCACTGATTGTCTGATTTTCAGCCATGGTAGTCCGTTCACGCGCACGTTTATCAGCAATGGCTCGTTGCTCAGCTTCAAGCTGTTCTTCGAAGGCCTGTTGGGCGGCCAACCGTTGCCGTTCGGCTTCGGCTTCACGCTCGCGCTTTTCACGTGCTAAGCGCTCGCGTTCTTTTTTGGCGGCCGCTTCGCGCTCTTTGCGTTCTTCTTCGGCCTTGCGCTCTTCTTCGCGTTTTTTAAGCTCAATGGCTTTACGCTGGGCTTCGGCTTGCTCAGTCCTTTTTTGCTCTTCTACTTGCCGCTTTTCCAGATCAGCAATGTCCTGCTCTTTCTTTTCTTGCTCTTGCTCCAACCGTGCTAGCTCATCTAAGCGGTCTTGACGGTCTTTCTCACGCTTGGCGTCAGCCTGTTTGAGTTGATCCAGCTGTTTTTTTACTTCTTGTTCGTCTACCGCGCTGGCTTTCACCACATCGATCTTCTCGGCATCAAACGCTTCAACGCGCTCATACGTGCCACCAAAATTAAAAATCATAAGACCCAAAATAACCGCGTGAATCGCGATAGCGAGCGCGTAAGACGAAGCTTTGCTCGTTTTGGATAATCGGTCGCGTCGTGGGTTGCTCATAGTTAAGCTACTCTTGTGAATCAGGTGGCGAGGTAATAAGACTCACCGATTCCACACCCGCTTCTTTTAGGATAACCATCGCTTGTAACACATCGTTGTACACCGCATTTTTGTCGCCGCGCACCAGAAAATCGGTTTGCGGCTTTAATTCATACAGCGCCTTAGCATATACCAAGGTGTCTTCTCGGCTTTTTTCTAAGTCATCAACATAGTATTTGCCGTCTGCGTCCACCGTCAAAATAAAAGGCTCGGGCGAATCAGGGTTATACTGCACGGGATTAGCCGTGGTTTCAGGCAGATCTACTTTAACGCCCTCGGTTAACAACGGTGCGGTCACCATAAATATAATCAACAATACCAACATTACGTCGATGTATGGCACGACGTTAATCTCGGCAATCTGCTTACGTTTTCGGTCTCGATAACTCATACGGATACGCGCCTTAGCTGCTCTTTTTTTCTACAGTGAGCTGACGGTTAACAATGCTGACAAACTCTTCCATAAAAATCTCGTACTGGGTAATGAGTTTCTCGACATGATAGGAAAAGCGGTTGTAGGCAATAACCGCCGGAATCGCCGCAAACAAGCCCATCGCAGTGGCGATCAGGGCTTCGGCGATGCCGGGCGCCACACTCGCAACCGTGGCTTGTTGGGTTTGCACGCCGAGCGCACGAAACGAATTCATAATGCCCCACACCGTACCGAGCAGGCCGATGTAGGGGCTGGTGGACCCCACGGTAGCTAGAAACGGTATCTGCGATTCCAGATGCTCAATTTCGCGACTCAGTTCTACCCGCATCGCGCGTTGTACGCCCTCAAGCAAGTCCGCATTATTGGCGTAGCCGCGTTCGGATAGGCGTTGGTATTCGCGGTAACCCGCGACAAAAATCTCAGACATACCCGAGCCTGCCTCGCGCTCGGCTGAGTATTGTTTGTACAGCGTTTGCATGCTGCCACCCGACCAAAACTCACGCTCGAACTTGTTGGTTAAGGCCCGCTCTTTTCGGATGGTCATGTATTTGGTAAAAATAACCGACCACGAAAACAGCGAAGCCAGCAGTAAAATAAGCATCACGAGCTGCACAGGCACACTTGCCTCTACAATCAACGACAAAATTGACATACTGTCGGCTGCTTGCGCGGTGGCTTGGCTAAGGGCGGTCACAGTGGTTGGATCGACCGCTAATGGTTGGGCGATGTCTTCAGCCGCTTGTTGAGCAAAAATTGCCGTTGAACTCATGTTGTTTCTCTCACTTCTTGAAATAGCACACTTAGGTGCGTCTGCTCACTGCGCTAAGCCCTCGCCGCTAATGCGTGATTTTTAGCGCGCGCAGTGATGGTTAAAAAAGGGAAATACAGCGAACCTACATCGGCGACCAATGCATAGAGAGGCGCCATTGCTTAAACAATTACTAATTTGCTACACGACATGCTTGCTGCACACGATTACTACTCGCGACTCATCTCTAATGAGCACACCGCATCGTCTCTAAGTGCCTGCTGCAAGGCGCTCGGCATGGGCGCTAATGTATAGGAAGAGGCACTTAAAGTCGCCAGCTTTATGACGCCTTTGCACACAAGCTCGACCTTATTATAGATACATTGTTCAGCAATTAATTTTACCTTACCCACGTGCAATGCGCGTGTCTGCACGGTTAATTGTTCGAACAACTTGGCCGGTTTAACAAAATCTAACTGCGCCTCTTTTACTACAAACATGAGGTTTTCGTGCTCAATTAAGTCGGCCACGCTAAACCCCAGCGAATCGAGCCAGTCGCAGCGACTGCGCTCCATAAACTTAAGGTAGTTGGCATGATACACAATGCCGCCTGCGTCGGTGTCTTCGTAATAAATACGAATAGGCGTAGTAAACACGACTCGCTACTCCTTGGCAAACAAGCTTGTTTGCACTTGGCCATCTTGCTTGGGATCGGTCAAACCAAAATAAGCCCAGGTACGCTTGGTAACCATGCGCCCGCGCGGTGTGCGCATCATAAAGCCCTGTTGAATTAGGTAGGGCTCAATGACATCTTCCAGCGTACCCCGCTCCTCGCCCACTGCAGCGGCTAAACTGTCGATACCCACTGGCCCGCCATCAAACTTTTCCATAATGGCGCGCAACAACTGTCGGTCCATCCAATCCAGGCCGTGCGGGTCGACCTCCATCATGTCGAGTGCTTTGCCGGCGATCTCCTCGGTGATACTGCCGTCGCCTTTCACTTGGGCATAGTCGCGTACTCGCCGCAGCAAACGATTGGCTATACGGGGCGTGCCGCGCGAGCGTCGCGCAATGGTATCTACGCCAGCCGGTTCGGCCGGTATATTAAGGATGCCACTGGAGCGTCGCACAATATGCGCCAAGTCGGTGGTGTTGTAATACTCAAGGCGCTGCACAATACCAAAACGGTCGCGTAATGGCGACGTGAGCAGTCCCGCACGCGTAGTTGCCCCAATCAACGTAAATGGCGGCAGCGACAACTTAACAGTGCGCGCGGCGGGGCCATCGCCGATCATAATGTCGAGCTGATAGTCCTCCATCGCAGGATACAAAATTTCTTCTACGGCCGGATTAAGGCGGTGGATTTCGTCGATAAACAACACATCAAATGGTTCTAAATTGGTAAGCACAGCGGCCAGGTCTCCGGCGCGTTCGAGCACTGGGCCCGAGGTTTGGCGCAGCGTTGCGCCCATCTCCCGCGCCACAATGTTCGACAGCGTCGTTTTACCCAAACCCGGTGGCCCAAACAACAACACATGATCGAGCGACTCTTTACGCGCGCGTGCCGCTTGAATAAAAATATCTAACTGCTCCTTGAGCTTAGGCTGGCCGACAAAGTCGTGCAACGACTGCGGGCGTAACGATCGATCAATAACATCGTCATCGCCGAGCTGCACTATTGGATCAACGGGGGTTTGGTCGCGCATAAGACTGTTTAGGTAAACCGTTTATAAAGCAAACACTCAGAGTACATTACCCGACAGAATTCGCAATGCTTGACGGATTATCTCTTCGCTAGACAGATCCGCACTGAGTCCGCGCACCACTTTACTGGCATCGGCGGGTTTATAACCAAGCTGCACCAGTGCGCTTAAAGCATCACCCGAATGACTTGTATTAGCACCTGACTGACTACTGAGGCCCGCAAAGTCGCGCTCTAAACGATCACCTAACTCTACGAGCAGACGCTGCGCGGTTTTTTGACCGATGCCGGGCACTCGGGTTAAAGCGGCTACGTCTTGATTAACCGCACAGGCGGCCAACTCTTCGATGCTGAGTGTGGATAAAACGGCTAAAGCCACTTTAGGCCCAACGCCGTTCATTTTAATCAGCATGCGAAATACATCGCGCTGCTGCTTATTGGCAAAACCGTACAATAGGTTAGCGTCTTCGCGCACCACGTTATGCACGAACACCGTTACCGTCTGACCCACGCTCGGGAAATCGTAAAAAACCGACAACGG
>CAYOXK010000058.1:0-17167 GCA_964407915.1 uncultured Gammaproteobacteria bacterium | reverse complement strand
ACGTTGCGCAACGAGCCGGAACATTTCTTTTGTAATATGGCCGCGCAACCGTTTGGATATTTATATGAAAGCGGCGGCATTCGCTTTGGCATGTCGATGATCTCTTGGCTGCGCGACCTATTAAACGACGGACGGCTTGACGCGCTCAGCCTAATCAATGATCAAGCGCTTAACGCGGAGGCTGCCTTGCTACCTATTGGCAGCGACGGTTTGATTACCATTCCCCACTTTTTAGCCGCGAACGACCAGCCGCATCAACGCGGTTGCTTTATCGGAGTGCAGGCAAAACACGGGCGCGCGCACCTGTTTAGGGCGATATTAGAATCCATTGCCATGACCATGTACAACCATGTCAATGCCATGCAAGACGAACTACAGCAGCCCAGCAGCGGCCTTTTTATATCGGGCGGCGGGGCGAAGAGTGATTTGCTCATGCAAATATTTGCTGATCTTTTTAACACCCCAACCACGCGACCGAGCATGACCGATGCGGCCGGCTTAGGCGCCGCCATTTGCGCTGCCGTTGCGGTAGGGTTGCACGACTCGTTCGCAAGTGCGCAGCAAAACATGGTCAGCCACGAGCGCACTTTTACACCCAATCCGCAGCGCGGCGAAAAATATCGCGCTCTAAACGAAGTCTTTCGCACAGCAAGCCAATATACTGACACATTGTTATGCGATCTTTATCAAGTAAACCAAAAGTTACAAATTTGAGCGCATACTGACAAGTATTTACTCGCGCCGCTGTACACACTCATCCACCGCCATCTACTAACCCAATAAGCGAACTCGCCATTCTAGATATGACCCAACCTAAATTGAGCAAAGAACAAATTGTTGCCGAACTTAACCGCATGCTTGGCAGCGAAAAAATAGTCACCGACCCACAAGAACTCCAACTTAGCAGTATTGATCGATTTCGCCGCTTCGAGGGCTTCCACGGCGTCTACCGCATGCCGATTCCCGCCGCAATTGTAATGGCCGAATCGAGTCAAGACGTAGTGCAAGTGATTGAGTTCGCCAATAACCACGGCATCAACATTGTGCCGCGCACGGGTCGTTCCGCCACCGAGGGCGGCTTAGAAACGGCTGTCGAAAACACGATCGTGCTCGATGGTTCGCGCATGAATAAAGTTATTAGTATCGACATCGAAAACATGCAGGCGACTGTAGAGTGCGGCGTGTCCCTGCAAACGCTCGATGATGAGTTACGCGCGCTCGGCTACACCACCGGGCATTCGCCACAATCCAAACCGCTAGCGCAGTTCGGCGGCTTGGTCGCCACGAGATCAATCGGACAACTCTCGACTCTATACGGCGGTATTGAAGACATGGTGGTGGGGCTAGAGGCCGTTTTTCCAGAAGGCGGACTCACGCGCATCAAAAATGTTCCTCGGCGCGCTGCTGGCCCAGACATCCGCCATGTGATTATTGGCAATGAAGGCGCCCTATGCTTTATAACCGAAGTCACCATTAAGATATTCAAACACTACCCTAATGACATGCAGTTCTTGGGTTACACCCTAGACAGCATGAAAACGGGCTTCGCCATTTTGCGTGAAGTAATGGCTGAAGGATATCGGCCCTCCGTGGCGCGACTATACGACGTAGAAGACGGTGCTTACCACTTCTCGCATTTTGCCGAAAACAAATGTGTACTGGTATTTGTGGCTGAAGGACCACCCCGTATCGCGCAGGCAACGGCGGACGCCATTGAAGACATAGTGGGTGCCCACAGCGAATGCCAAGCGGTTGACCCTAGCCTAATTGAAACTTGGTTCGCGCACCTAAACTGGGACCCAAGCAACTTGATTGCCGAAAAACGCGAAATTATCGAGACCAAGAACATTTGTAATACTACCGAAGTGTCCGCTAATTGGAGTGTGATACACGACATATATGAAGTGTGTATGGCGCGCGTCAGAGCAGAGATACCCGATCTGACTTTACTCGGTGGACATTCCTCGCATAGTTACCTTAACGGCACCAACCTTTACTTCGTATATTTTTACGATGTAAAAGGCGACCAACCAGAAAAGGAACTCAGCGACTACCATTTGCCCATTAAGAAAATTATTGTAGAAGAAACCATCAAGCGCGGTGGTTCGATGTGCCATCACCACGGTGTTGGCAAACACCGCACCCCGTGGATCGAGCAAGAGTATGGTTCCTCGTATTATATTCTGGAGCAACTCAAAAAGGCCTACGACCCCAACGGCATTATGAACGCAGGCACCATTTACCCGCTTAAATAAGCCCGGCAAATGAAGCATGCTTGGCGCGCGCCGTTAGCGTGCAACAATTAACTGTTAGGGAGACACACTATGGCCACCATCTTAGAAACCGCACGCGAGATTCCCGTGATCCATCAAACCCAGGTGCTGGTGGTCGGCAGCGGCCCGGCGGGGCTCGCGGCGGCATTGGCGTCTGCGCGCATGGGCGTAAAAACCACGCTACTTGAGCGATACGGCTGTTTTGGCGGCAACATCACTCAAGTGGGTGTTGAAGGCTTCGCGTGGTATCGGCATGCGCAGACGGTCGATAGCGAAGGTATTGGTATTGAGTTTGAAGAACGCGCTAAAAGCATGCACGCGGCCGTACCAGAGCCCCAATCGATGAGCCATGCAATTGATGGTGAGGCCTTTAAATACGTTGCGGATGTGCTGGTACAAGAAGCCGGTGTGATACCCATGCTGCACCGCATGATGGTGGCCCCGATTGTTGAAGGGGATGTGCTCAAGGGCATTATTGTGGAAAGTAAGTCGGGCCGCGAAGCAATCCTCGCCGACCGCATCATAGATGCCACGGGCGACGCCGATGTGGCCTTTCGCTCAGGCGCGAGCACCTATAAAGCCGAACGCGAGAAACTGATGGCCGCATCGGTTATGTTTTCGATGACGGGCGTCGATAAAACGCGCTTTCTTGAGCACGTTAAGTCCGATCCCCAAACCTACGCCGATTGGGCCGGCGGCGAGTGGACCATCGAGACCACCGGTAAAGAAGATAAAATGTTTTCGCCCTTTTTAAAAAAGCCTTTTGATCAAGCGATTGAGGCCGGTTTAATACCCGCCAACTTGAACACGATTAACGGCACTTGGGGGGCAATTTACGATCAAGGTGATTTAACCTATCTAAATTTGGTACACCTAGCCGAAATTGATGGCACCAATGCAGACGACCTCACGCGTGGCGAAATGGAAGGCCGCCGCCAAGCAATGCTCGCAATTGAAGCGCTACAACGTTTCAACCCCGGCTGCGAAACGGCCAAGCTGCGTAACTTTGGCATGACCTTAGGCATTCGCGATACGCGCAAGATTAACGCGCGCTACAACATGCGAGCCGTGGATGTGCGTGAGCAAGGGCGATTCGAAGACAGTATTGGTATCTTCCCTGAGTTTATCGATGGCTACGGTATTTTGATCCTGCCAACCACGGGGCGTTATTTTCATGTGCCTTATCGAGCGATGTTGCCGCAAGGCGTTAAACACTTGATCGTAGCCGGACGCAGCATAGGAGGCGACACTGACTCGCACGCCGCCGTACGTAATATGATGTGCTGCGCCGTGAGCGGCCAAGGCGCCGGTGTAGCCGCCGCTCTGGCGGTAAAAAACCAAGTAGATTTCGATGCCGTCAACATCAGCGAACTGCAACGCGCCCTCGTTGCACAAGGTGCGCGTATTCATTAGATAAGCGATGTTTATGGGTTGGGGGCTGAGCGCTAAACCACCGCTAAAACAGCGCTGCTACCCGCCCCCTAGTCGGTTCTAACGTTACTCGCTTAGTTGCCGTGCGCGATCGCGTAGCACAAACTTTTGCAGTTTGCCCGTTGACGTTCTAGGCAGTGCTTGAAAAACAATTTTGCGCGGCACTTTAAAGCCAGCCAAAGACTCCTTACACCAAGCGATAAGGTCAGTCTCGCTCACCTCGGCGTCGGGATTTAGCTCAACAAACGCACACGGCGTTTCGCCCCACTTATCGTGCGGCATCGCCACCACCGCAACGACCGCCACCGCGGGATGTCGGTACAGCGCTTCTTCTACTTCGATGGAGGAAATATTCTCCCCGCCCGATACAATAATATCCTTAGAACGGTCTTTGAGTTGCAGGTAACCGTCGGGGTGCATCACCCCTAAATCACCCGAATGAAACCACCCTCCTGCAAAGGCTTTTTGCGTGGCCTGAGGATTACGGAAGTAGCCTTTCATCACTACATTACCACGAAACATGACCTCACCCAACGTAACACCATCGCGCGGCACGGGTTCAAGCGTCTCGGGATCGAGCACGTCTAATTGCTCAAGTGGCAAGTAGCGCACACCTTGGCGGGCTTTGAGCGAGGCCTGTATATCGAGCGACAAATTGGACCACTCTTGGTGCCAGTCGTTAACCACCGCAGGACCATAAGTTTCGGTTAAACCATACAGATGCGTAACCGCAAAGCCCGCGGCTTGCATCGCGGCCAGTAATTTTTCGGGGGGTGGCGCAGCCGCGGTGAAGAATTGCACGGTTTGTGGCAGATCACGCTGCACATCCTCAGGGGCTTCAACAATCAGCGACATCACAATGGGCGCACCGCACAAATGGGTAACACCCTGTTCCGCAAGTGCTGCCCAAATCGGCTCTGCGCGCACTTGCCGTAAGCACACATGCGTGCCGATGATCGCCGACAACGTCCATGGAAAACACCAACCGTTACAGTGAAACATCGGCAGCGTCCACAAATACACCGCGTGTTTGGCCATCGACGTGGTAAGGGCATTACCTTGCGCGAGCAAATAAGCGCCGCGGTGATGCGACACCACCCCTTTGGGATCGCCGGTAGTGCCCGATGTATAGTTGATAGAGATTGCGTCCCATTCGTCGCTGGGCATGAGCCAGGCAAATTGAGGGTCCCCTTGTGCTAAAAACGCCTCGTAATCGAGACATTCGCTGCTTGTGCTTTGCTCAGTAAATTCAGGGTCATCGTATTGAATCACGTGCGGCGTTAACGTAGTGCTCGCCAATGCCTGCTGCAACAACGGCATAAACTCACGGTCAACAATCACTACCTTGGCCAAGGCATGCTCAAGCTGGAACGCAATGGTAGCCGCATCTAAGCGCGTGTTGATCGAGTGCAACACGGCACCACTCATAGGCACGCCATAGTGGCACTCCAACATAGCGGGTGTATTTGCGAGCAGAGCCGACACCGTGTCGCCGCGCTCTATGCCCTGATACGAGACCAGCGCCGAAGCCAATTGACGTGAACGCGTATAGAACTGCGCGTAACTGCGCTGCAACGGCCCGTGCACAATGGCAATGTGTTCAGGGAAGACAGTCGCGGCCCGTTCTAAAAAGGTCAGCGGCGTGAGTGGCTGAAAATTGACCGCACAACGATCTAGGTCTTCGTTGTAAGGATTGCGCGCCATGGTTTTATGCATCCTGCCAGGCGGGTGCGCGCTTTTCGATAAATGCATTGATCCCTTCCTGCGCATCCTTAGCCAGCATATTGTCGACCATCACTTGCGACGCATAAGCATACGCATCAGCCAACGTCATTTCGCGTTGCGCGTAAAAAGCCTGTTTGCCGGTGGCTAGTGTCATGCTGGATTTAGCCGCAATTTTTTGTGCCATTGCGAGTGTCTCAGCCGACAACGAAGCAGGGTCTACGGCACGATTAATCAGTCCAATCTCGGCCGCGCGCTCAGCCGCGATCATGTCACCCGTTAACAACATTTCCATCGCATGCTTGTTCGACACATTGCGCGAAAGCGCCACCATGGGCGTAGAGCAAAACAAACCGATATTCACACCCGGCGTACTGAACCGAGCAGTGTCCGCCGCAACAGCCAAATCACAGCTAGCCACTAACTGACACCCCGCCGCGGTTGCCACGCCTGCCACTTCGGCGATAACAGGTTTAGGACACTGCACGATCGACTGCATGACGGTCGCACACAAATGCATAAGTTTAGCAAAGTAGGCCTTACCAGCATCGGCATCCGCGCGCGCGGCCGTCATCTCTTTTAGATCATGCCCTGCGCAAAACGCGGGCCCATTTGCAGCCAATATAATTACGCGTACGCTCTGATCATCTACGGCGGAAGCAATCGCATCTCGTAATCGTTCCAGCATGCTTTCAGATAAGGCGTTGCGGCGCCCCACGTCATTCAGCGTTAGCCTGAGTACGCCGGCAGTGTCTAACTCCCACAATAGTTTAGTCGTTGTTTGCATAGACCTACTCCTTTGATGTTGCAATGAATGGTGCGGTGAAGCGCGCGATAAAGAATGCATTCACGCTACGTCATGTTATCAGCGCGCTGTCATGGGATACAGCTTTCTGCTTGCAACTGTCCAGCGAAGAGCAGTAACCGTCCTATTTAGAGTAAAAAGTGATCACCTAAACCGCAACCAAACAAAACAAAACTAGTCTAGAGCTCGATAGTCATTTTGTGACATCAGGTCAATGCCGCAGTCGAGTTGCTCGATCCAGTCTAAAAATGCGTTCACCATTTTTTTGCCTTTGAAGGAGCGACCATGCTGGGGCACCATCCACTCAACATCAAGCCCTCTAACCATATTAGCCCAGTAGCGGCAGACGGTTTTGCTATTCATGTAGCGTTGATGAAAACCCTTCATCGTGGGAATCGCTTCATCGAGGGAAGTGAACGGATCTTCCAGGTGTTCGTGCGTTAGATTTGCGCCCATATCGCCCGAGAACAATATTTTGCTAATCGGGTCGTAAAACTGAAAATTACCTTCTGAATGCAAAAAATGGGCAGGGATGGCCTTAATAAGCGTGCTGCCCAGCGGTATATTCATCCCGCGATCGGGAATGCTAATAATGCGATTCTGCATACGGCCTTCACGCGAGAAGTGGGGAATAAAACGCTCCCAAATTTCTGGGCAAACCAACTTACAGTGCGTACCATTCATCCAGCGATTAATCGACGCGACTATGTCGGGGTCTTGATGGAAGGCGAACACATACTTAAGTTCGCTGGCCTTGACCACCTTATTCAATTCCATAAACAATCCACTGTAGGTGAGCTCACCACCAGGGTCTAACAGCGCCGCCTGCCCATTATTAACGATTAGAAATTGATTGGACTGCACACTGTCCTGCCCCGCGACCAAGTCTGGAAACGCCACATTAAGATGAGCGTTGTGATTGAATAACGTAATTGCCATAAGAGGGTCTCCCTTAGAATCAAATGAGTGCATGCTACGCAAACGCGATGCTGATGCATTGATCTGGATCAACTCAGTCTAGAAGTTCTCGCGATCGCGGACGACAACGATTACAGTTTATGGGCCTCTAGCATCGCCCGCCCACACCGAATTCTAGCCGGCACACACCTCTTTAAATCCAGCCGCCACGAACGGAATCATAATGCCGTAAGCAATTTGAAAATCTGAGCTATGGCATTTATTGTTCGACAGCCGATCGATCCGACCGGTTTGTGCGAGCGTTAAGCTCAAAGCACCGGAGAGATTGTGATAGCACCAATAGATTTTTTCATCATCAGCGTCAGGGATGGCCTTTTTTATGGCGGCAATAAATTCCTGTACCAGTTCGTCAAACGTGGCGGACATAAGGCGTTCGCCCCATACCGCCGAATTATTTACGTAGGCAATGAGCGCTAAATAATTTTTCCAACCAGGATCAGGGCTCTCTTGCGCGAGCTCTAATGGCATTAAAAAAGCCTCTATTATTTTTTCAATAGTGGGACCTTGCTCACCCGCTTCGGCTTGGCACTTTCGCAAGGCTTCTAAGCGGGTACGATTAAGTTCGGCGGCCCGCCGCTTAAACACCGCTTCGAACAAATCCATTTTTTTGCCAAAGTGATAGCCTGCTAAGGCAAGATCGACGCCTGCTTCTGAGGCAATCTTGCGCATCGTTACGCCGTCGTAACCGTGATAGGCAAATAGGCCTTCTGCAGCGTCTAAAATTTTATCTTTTTTTTCTACTTTGGGGCTCATACGCTGCCAACAGAGTGAAATGAACAAGGAGGTCGAAACTTAGCACAAAAGCCTAGCCTAATCTCTATGAGGCTTAGACGCATACTCGCAACCCGATTAATGTTTGTATTTTCAACAAATGTTGAATATATTTTAATCCACACTAAATTAACACCCTGAATTGCCATGACACCTGAAATTTTTAAGTACGTACTCACATTCTCCTATCTAGGACTGGTGTTGTGGTTATCGTATATCGGCATGCGGCGCACCACTGACCTGTCGAGCTTTGCGATCGGGGATAAGCTATTTAGCCCATACCTCATCGGCTTAACCTTATCGGCGTCAATAGCGTCGACGGCCACCTTTGTCATAAATCCGGGCTTTATCTACGTGCACGGCGTTTCGGCCTTTCTGCATTTTGGTATTGCGGCCTCCTTAGGCATTTTAACGGCATTTTTAGTGCTCACTCGCGGGTTCCTTAAGTTTGGGGATGCGAGCAAAGCCGTGACCATTCCCCAATGGATCTACCATCGTTACCAAAGTGGTGAGTTGCGACTATTTTTTGCCCTAATCAATTTACTCTCGATTGCGTTTGTCGTACTCATCTTAGTAGGTTGCGCCTTGTTAGTGAGTGGGCTGTTTCCAGTCAGTGAAAAGGTAGCGCTCGTGCTCGTGATGCTGTTTGTGTTTTCGTATGTCTTAATGGGCGGCACTTACGCGCATGCCTACACGAATGCACTGCAGGGAGGGATGATGCTACTCATTGCGGTTTTTTTGTTTGTTGATGGTTTAGGCACCATCGGCATGAACGCCGCGGGTGGCGGGTTTGTCGATTCACTGCGCGCAGTAGGCCCCGATTTTGCCAGTATTTTCAATCCATCTTCTGCGCTCTACTACGACTTCTTCTCGGTGTTTGTCGCGGGCTTTGTGGTGACGTTTGCCTTAATGCTGCAACCGCACATCCTGACCAAGATCCTATACTTACGCCAGCCAAGCGACATTAATAAATTTATCGCCACCACTGTATTGGTCGGTTTTGGCTTTAGCTTAATTTTAATGCTCGGCTTTTTTGCGCGGTTCGCTGGGCTTGAGATCGACTCTCAGGATCAAGTGGTGCGAGACTATTTGCTGTACCGCTTTATGGGCACCGAAGCGGGCGCCTACCTGTTGACCTTTATTTTTCTAACCATGCTGGCAGCCGGCATGAGTACGCTCGATGGGATTTTGGTTTCTTTATCGGCGATGGTCATCAACGACATTGTGCTACCCATTAGCGGGCACGCAGAGCGCGGCTTGTTGTTGTCACGACTTTTTTTAGTGGTGATGGGAGTTGTGAGCGTGGCAGTAGCCTGGAACCCGCCGGCACTCGTCGGGCTATTCGCGCAAAAGGGCGTTTATGGGCTCGCCGCGGCGTCGGCCGCCCCTATCTTGATTGGCGTGCTGTACAGCAAAGCAATTCCAGCGTGGGTGGTCATGTGCTCAGCATTAACCGGACTGTTTCTGCACTTACTGCTTAATTTAAGTTTGGGTGTCAGCAACCCGGCGGTGTCAGCCACCATGGCTATCTTCGCCTCGTTCGTAGTCTTCGCAATAGGGCTTGTTGTTAGCAAGTTACGTTAATCACAGCGCTCCGAGCAACGTAACGCAAGAAAATGAGCACAAACTATTTTACGCGTGTAACGGTTTTCGATTGACAATTCAACATATGTTGAGTATTTTTCAACAAACGTTGAATATAAGACGTGGTGCTTTAAATAAATACTCATGAACACCCTTACAGGAGGAATCCAAATGAACACAATTAAATTCAAAGCGTCTGCGCTGGCACTTGCCACCTTGGTCAGCTTTGGTGGATCTGGCTCTACGCTGGCGCAAGCTGTCGAAGGCGAGCAAGCTATTCTAGAAGAAATTATTGTCACCGCGCGCCGTCGCACAGAATCCTTGCAGGATGTTCCGATTGCCGTAACTGCTCTCACAGGCGAACAACTGTCGCTAAGTGGGGCGGCCGACATTTCTGAGTTAACGCAATCCGTTCCAAGCGTTACCATTGAAGCGTCGCGCGCAACTAACTCGACCATCACGGCTTTTATTCGGGGTGTTGGCCAGCAAGATCCACTAGCGGGATTTGAACAAGGTGTGGCGTTGTACATTGACGATGTGTACATGGCTCGCCCACAAGGCGCCTTACTCGACATTTATGATGTTGAGCGCATCGAAGTGTTGCGTGGCCCGCAAGGCACGTTGTACGGCCGTAACGCCGTGGGCGGCGCAATCAAATATGTTACCCGCCGCTTGTCAGACGAAACCGAATTCCGCATTAAGGCCGCCGTTGGTGAATACAGCCAAGCAGACTTAGTTGCCACGGCCTCAACGCCAATTAGTGACACGCTGCGAGTGGGCGGTACTTTCGCTAGCTTGAATCGCGATGGTTACGGCGCAAACCTGACTACAGGTGATGAAAACTACAACAAAGACGTAGTTGGCTTGCGCCTAAGTGCCGAATATGACCCAAGCGACTCAGTGTCCATGCGTTTGAGTTACGACAAAACTGAAGATGATTCAGCACCCGTCGCCGGTTTTCGACCTTTCCCTGGTGCATTCACTGGCGCACCCGTCTTAGGTGATGTTCGCGACACGCTCGCCGGTGCAGCGATCAATGTTTCTACTGCGGGTATCAACGGCAATAATTCTGTTGAAAGCGAAGGCATGCATTTATCCATTGATTGGCAGATTAACGATCAACTTACCTTCCGCTCAATAACTGCGAACCGCGAAGACTATACCGAATCGGTCATTGATTTCGACAGTTTGGCTGCGCAAGATTTTGACGCTCAAGTAATCTACGACAACGAACAGTTTAGCCAAGAGTTTCAATTGTTGTTCGATACTGATCGCTTAAATGTAGTCGCTGGCTTGTATTACTTAGACGCTACCGCTTCTAACGACTTTGACGTCGTCTTAGGTCAACTCGGCGTATTCGCCTTTGGCGCGCCTCTCACAGCCTTTACCGGCGGCGTTGTTGACACCGAATCATGGTCATTGTTTGCCGACGCAACCTATGCTTTAGACGACCGTTGGAGTCTGACAGTTGGCGGACGCTACACAGAAGATAAACGCAGCGCCGACATCTTTCGTGCCAACTACTTAGGCGCTGGTTCTCCACAATTTGGTAATAGCAGTGCGATTTTCTTAGCCGCTACGAGCGACTTTGAAGCGAGCCGTACGTTCGATGATTTTACGCCACGTGTAAACATTGGCTATGCGTTGAACGACAATGTAAACCTGTATGCGGGTTATAACCAAGGCTTTAAAGCCGGTAGCTTTGACCCGCGCGGCGCCAACTTTGCCACCGCTGAAGTGGTTGAGGGTTTTGAGCCCGAGACGATTGATTCGTGGGAATTGGGCTTGAAAGCAACGGTTCTAGATGGCCGAGGCACCACCAACATTGCGGTATTTAGCTCAGACTATCAAGACATGCAAATTCCTGGATCAGTGGGCGTTGATACAACGGGCGATGGCAACAACGACAGCTTTGTTGGTACGGTTACTAACGCGGGCCAAGCAGACATCAACGGTATTGAGTTTGAAGGTAACTTCTTGCTAACCGACAACCTTACTCTGCAACTGGCCTTGAGCTTGCTCGACGCTGAAATTAAAGAGTGGATCGTAAACGGGGTAAATGTGGCCGGACAACGCGAAGTGCAAAATACGCCTGAGTCGATGGCTTACATTGGTCTCGGTTACACCAAAGATCTTGCCTCTGGCTCGCTGTATTTGGGCGCCAACTGGTCGTATCGCGATGATACTTTCCAATTTGAGCTACCAACACCAGTACTTGATCAAGAAGCGTATGACGTAATCAACGCCAGCGTTGTGTGGACCAACAACTCTGAAAAGCTGCGCTTGGGTCTGCACGGCAAAAATCTGGGCGACGAAGACATTAGAACGTCTGGCTACTGCTTCGGCTCTGGCGGCTGCCCATCAACGCTCGGCTTAGAAGACAACACAACCGTGTTCTATGCGCCTCCGCGCACTGTAACGGCCACACTCGAAGTGAGCTTCTAAACGCTGTAAAAAGCACAGGCTGCTCGGAATTTAATCCGAGCAGCCTGCGGCTAAGCCACGCTGTGGGCTAAATAAACACCAAGAAGAATTACATCGTAGTGACGCCGATTAATGGGTCACTCGGTATTACCACAACGATCCGGGGCATCCCCTGCGCCGGTTCCACTGGGTCAGTTGCTTATGCGCACACCAGCCCCTAAACCGAATGCACCGCGAACCAGAAACGAATCTGACCATGGACTATTTTCCTTCGGAATCACCCTTGCTCCCTGAAATTCTTGCGCTGCACGGCAAATGGCGTAAACACAAAACCGCTGTTGTCTGTGACAACGAAACGCGCAACTGGCAGGAGTTCACGCACGCCAATCATCAACTCGCCAACGGCCTTCTCGCGCAAGACCTCCACGTGGGCGATAGGGTAGTCATCGTAATGTCAAACGGCATTCCTATGCTCACCGCACTTATGGGCTGCATGTGTGCCGGAGTCGTCTCGGTGCCGATTAACTTATCGGTTAACGATGACGCCTTGGTGAATATGATTAATGATGCGCAAGCACGCGCCATTATTGTCACGAACGATCAACGGCAACGCGTCGCGTCCATCGTTGAACGTTTACACAACCCTAATGTGCTGCTTGTTTGCGATACGCCCGCAGCCGAATGGCAAACACTGGCATCGTTGCAACACGGACAGCCGACGACATTACCCAAGCAGTGCATTCCCGACGCCACTCCGCTCAACGTCATTTACAGTTCCGGCACCACGGGCATGCCCAAGGGCATTTTGGCCACACAGCGTGGACGTCGCGACTGGGCGTATGACCTCGCCATTGCGCTACGCTACCATGGTGCCGCACGCACGCTCATGACCATAGGCCTGTATTCGAATATTTCGTGGGTCGCGATGCTCAGCACGCTGCTCGCGGGGGGCTGCTTGATGATTGAAAAGCAGTTCAATCCAGCGACGGCTTTGCGCCAAATACAAGCGCAAAAGATCACCCACTTTGCCATGGTGCCTATCCAGTTCCAACGTCTGATCGAAGTGCTTGAGAACGATACAGAGTCGTTTGACGTAAGCTCGGTACATGCACTAATGAGTTGCGGCTCACCGTTACACGCTGATCTCAAGCGCAAAATCTTTACGCACTTTAGCTGCGGTATTATCGAGCTGTACGGTTTAACCGAAGGCGTGATCACCACCATTGATCCCGAAGACGCAGAAGGTCGGTGGAGCTCAGTAGGCAAGCCACTGATCGGCACGGACATTCTTATTTTAGACGATGCTGACCAACCAATGCCTGCCAACGCGAGCGGCGAAATTGTGTCGCGCGGCCGCATTACCATGCCAGGTTATCTCAACCGCGATGACGCTAACAGCGAAGCCTGTTTCGACGATGCGCAAGGGCGGAGGTGGCTACGCACGGGCGACATTGGCTATCTCGACGACGAAGGCTTTTTGTATATTGTCGACCGCAAGAAAGACATGATCCTAAGTGGCGGGCAAAACGTCTATCCACAAGATATCGAAGCAACACTCATCCAACATCCGCATGTAAACGACGTTGCTGTAATTGGTGCTAAGAGCGCGTTATGGGGCGAAACTCCGGTGGCCATTATTGTCCCTGAAGCCTCGGCGCCAGATAATTTAGCGGCCGAGTTGATTGCGTGGGCAAATGCCAAGCTGGGTAAACAGCAACGGATTGCGGATATTGTTATGATTGATGAATTACCGCGCAATCCAAACGGTAAAATTTTAAAACGCGAGCTGCGTCGCACACTCGACCTGCCGGTGTACCATCAAGCCTAACTTTCTGTTAAGGGGATTACCCATGCTCGAGTTTCGTGAACACTTTTATGCAAGCAACGAAGGACTGCGCCTGTATGCTCGCGACTACGCGAGCCAAGGCCAAGAACAAGGTATCATTCTGTGCATGCACGGCCTTACGCGCAACTCGGCCGACTTCGAACCCATTATTGACGAGTTAACGCGCAACCATCGCGTTATTGCGGCAGACCAACGCGGGCGTGGACGATCCGCGCACGATCCGAATCCAGCCAACTACACACCGGCCACGTATGTCGCCGATATGTTTACCCTGCTCGATTCGCTCACGGTACAGAAGGTGATTTTATTTGGCACCTCGCTCGGTGGATTGATGGCGGCAATGATGAAAGCCCTGCAACCGCAACGGTGCACGGCAGTGATTATCAATGATATTTGTCCAGACATTAACCCTGCGGGCTTACAACGCATAATGACGTACGTGGGCGCAGCACCGGGCACGATAGGCGATTGGGAGGCGGCCGTAGCGGAAGTAAAACGCTTGAACGACGGGATCTTCCCACACCTAAGCGAAGCTGAGTGGCTAGCGTTTGCAAAGCGCGTATTTATCGAGGCACCATCGGGAGGCTTGCAATTTAATTATGACCCCGCAATTCGGCAACCCCTCGCAAGCAATCAAGACAACGCCGCACCACCCGATCTGTGGCCATTATTTCAAGCCGCGGGCAACACGCCTTTGATGCTCATCCACGGTGAACTGTCTGACCTGCTCGTGGCGTCGGGCGTAGCTAAATTTAAGCAATTAGTGCCTGATTTGGTTTACCTAAAAGTTCACGGCGTAGGCCACGCTCCCATACTTAACGAGCCCGAAGTTGCGCCTGCGGTACGAGATTTTTTGCAAAACCTCAACTAGGCGTTTGATGGGGCTCAGTGCGGCCACAGGGGGACCTCTCTTATTGGCAGCGTTCTTGCTACCACCCTTTAGCAATGTTCTGTTACTCTTGATAACCCGCGCATAAAAATAATGGAGCGACAGCATGCTCAATTCGCTGTTATCACGCTTTTTAGTCTTCTTAGTGTTGTTTTTAAGCAGTACCGTACTTATGCCCGCCTTTGCGGTTGAGCACGCTGCAACAACGGAACATCAGGCTCCACAAGCACCCTACGCAGTAGGGGTTAAAACGCTCTTTATTCACGATGAGTCCCGTCCGTTCGATGTGCTAGGTGGAGTCACCAACGGTGTTCGATCCTTGCTGACGGAAGTCTGGTATCCGGTCGACCATGCCAGCCTTGCTCTCGACCAAAGCCGCCAACAGCCACGCTATGAGCGCGCCACGTTTGGCGACTATGTGTTTGGTCGGCGCGATGTGCATCAGAAAATGATGACGCAAACCACATTTTTTCATCTCACACCCGACACGGTCAGAGAAGGCATTACCTCAGCACAAATCCAACAAGCCATCGACGAACTGTTCGAACGCCCCCGCAACGCTTACGTTAATGCACCCTTAGCGAACACAGACTCACCGCTGCCAATCGTAGTGATGACCCATGGGGACGCTGGCAGTCGGTACAATATGGAATCAGCCTGTGAAGCACTGGCGGCGCAAGGCTATGTGGTCATTGCGCCCGAACACACAGGCAACACACCCTTTGCACTAACGAGCGCTGACCCTGCGTTGCGAGCCGATTTTAACGAGCCAGCGTTAGCGGCAAAAATGCAAGAAGTAAAACCATTCCTAAACGTCGACGGCACGTATGGCCCGGAAAATAATTACGGCCAAACCTATACGCCGCTCGCAAGCCGCGAATCCACTAACGAATCGTTTGTGGAGCTCGATCGAGCCCTAGTTGAGCGCGTAAATGATCTACGCGCCGCCTTGACTACTCTGGAACAGTGGAACGCTGAAGGCGAGTTTTCGGGGCGCTTAGATTTCACGCGAATTGGCGTCATGGGTAGATCGTTTGGTGGCATGACGGCATTAGCGGCATTGGGCTTAGAAAAACGATTTGCTGCTGGGGTCGCAGTTGTGCCTCTAGTATTTCCTGATTTTCGGGCCGCAATGCCCAGCGAACTTCTTGTGGATAAAGAGCGCGAAACCGTTTTACTCAATCGCGAGGGACCGGTGATATTGAACACTGTTCACAAACCCACTCTGTATTTAAGTGGCGCAGAGGATGCGTTGATTATTGGTGCGGGGCAGCGCATGGCGGTAAGCTTTGGCGGCCCGCAACCTTCGCAAGATAATCCCCACGCAGTATTAAGGCACTCCTACGAAACAACCACTAAACCCGTGTATTGGGGCTTATTGCACAACTCAAACCACTCAAGCTTTGGGGTATCGGGCGGCTATTGGTGGCCCGACTTAAAACCGAACACGCAAACCCGTACGTTCAATAGCGACGAACAATTTACGTTAATTGCGCCCGCACGTGCACATGAAATTCAAGAAGAGCGCGTGGTTAGGTTTTTTAATGCTTATCTAAAACACCAAACGAGCGACCGACAGCAACTTCGCGAAAACCCGTTCAAAGAAGATGGCCTAGAATTTGAATATCGCAATGTAAGCGCAGAATAAACGTGTTTGCTACAGATACTCGTGGAGCCAAACGGGACTTGTTATTAACACCCGCTCAACCAGCAAAGGAAACTCAAGGCCGATGAATAAACCCACCACCAATGTTGTACCGCAACCGCACTTAGACCTTAAAGTATTTCTCGTATCAATCATTGCCTTGTTTATCGTAAGCTACGTGCTAATCACATTCCCTGAAGAGTCCGCGCGGGGAGCCAATACTGCAAAAGTGTGGATCACCACCCAATTCGGATGGTTGTATTTGCTCACTGGCATATTGCCGCTAGGCTTTGCAGGCTGGCTCGCATTTGGCCCGTATGGGCAAATTAAGCTCGGCGCCGCCGACGAAAAGCCAGAATATTCGAATGCCAGTTGGATCGGCATGATGTTTACCGCGAGTATGGGTGCCAGTTTAATTGCATTGGGCTTTGCCGAACCCATCTTCTATATCCAAACACCACCGCTGGGCCTAGAGCCCAACTCCCCGCTTGCCTTTGAGTTTGCGCACATGTATCCCCTTTTTCATTGGGGTTTTGTGCCGTGGGCCATTTACTGCCTGCCGGCCGTGCCCATCGCCTACATGCTATTCGTACGCAAGACACCCACGTTAAAAATCAGCGACTCCTGCGAACAAGCGATGCCACAACGAGGTCGTCAGGGGTGGCGCATGGTGATCGATATTTTCGTGATGATCGGTATCGTCGGTGGGGTCGCTACCTCGTTGGGCTTTGGTGTGCCACTGGTATCCTCCTTAGCAGTTGAATTGCTCGGCGTGCCCGATAATCGTACAACCCAAATT
>CAYOXK010000057.1:13976-17188 GCA_964407915.1 uncultured Gammaproteobacteria bacterium | reverse complement strand
AATCGACACTCGCACACGCCACATAGGCGAGCGCCCGTGCCGCTTCGGTCATGCTACGCATTGTGAGCAGCATGCGGCGCACGTCGGGGTGATGAATAATGGGGCCAAACTCGCTCTTGCCGGGCGCAATACCTTGCACTCGATCATTGGCGTAATCCCGCGCTAACTGATAAGCCCTTTCTGAGATCGACACTCCTTGCAAGCCTACGGTAAGCCGCGCGTTGTTCATCATTTTAAACATGCACGCCAAACCTTGATGCTCAGTACCCACTAAATACCCAATGGCACCCTCCGTATCGCCAAAGCTCATCACGCAGGTCGGGCTGGCATGCGCCCCCAGTTTATGCTCGGTAGACACCACGCGCACATCGTTGCGTGCACCTAAACTACCATCGTCGTTGACCATAAATTTAGGCACTAGGAACAACGATATGCCTTTTACACCAGCGGGGGCATCGGGAAGGCGAGCTAACACCAAATGAATGATGTTCTCGACCATGTCGTGCTCGCCCCAAGTAATATAAATCTTTTGGCCTTTAATGCGATAGTGATCGCCGTCGCGCTCAGCTTTGGACTTAAGCGTGGCCATGTCGGAGCCGGACTGCGGCTCAGTTAAGTTCATGGTGCCGGTCCAAGTGCCGGCAATCATATTGGGTAAATATTTTGCTTTGAGCGTGTCGCTGGCGCTGGCTTCAAGCGCTTCGATGGCACCCTGCGTAAGTAGCGGGCATAAACCCCACGCCATATTAGCGGCATGCCACATTTCTTGCACTGGAATGGCCAACGCGAAAGGCAAACCTTGGCCGCCGTGTTCGGGGTCAAATTGTAAAGACCCCCAGCCTCCCTCAGCATATTGTTGGTACGCTTCTTTAAAGCCCTTCGGCGTTTGCACTTGGGCGTCGCCATGCACTTTTACACCCGTCTGGTCGCCCACCCAATTTAAAGGCGAAAGCACATTTGCAGCCAGCTTGTTGGCTTCCTCGAGAATACTGGCGGCTAATTCGGTGGAAAAATCTTCACACCCCGGCAGCGCTGCTAACCCCGCCACATCAAGATGCTCGCCAATCACAAAATTCATGTCGTCTAAGGGTGCTTGATAATCTGCCATACTCGTTACCTGTAAATAAATCGCTCTAAGTGATTCGCTGTTATTAATTTAAGCGCCGTGGGCCGTTGCAGGCGGAGGGTTCTACTTGCTGCTGGCACGGTGCAGTAAATGCGTAATTGTAATCGCAAATATGTGGAAATTTCGCCGCATGCAGGTAGATTCGAGACGAATTAGCGCAATGCGGGATATACAGCCCGTTTATTTGCGCCGAACAACAAAGGGGTTGCGCGACAGCGACCTTCTTATGGCTTACTCGATAATGCCAAGCATTTTGCATAACGGCGCGCTAGGGTGTGCCATTCGGACGAGGTTTTCACCTAAGGAGATCACTCGCGAGTGGCTGTGCGTGTACTCGGGCCAATCAGGTAAACCCTTGGCACGCGGTTCGCCTAACGCTGTGAAGGCGGCCCAATAGTCAGCTATCTGCGACGTAAGGGCGCGGTCGCTCGCATTGGTAGGCAACCAGTCATCGTGAGTATCGAAAATATAGGGGAGCTCCGCACCATGATATGCCCCCATTTTGCTTGCGAGCTCGCCCTCCCGTACTTTATTAAATTCATACACCCAAGCGCGCGCGCCACTGCGATGCAATTGCGAAGCAAACTCTAACGTTGGACAGCCAAATTGCGCTGCAGTGATGAGCGTATCGACTTGTTCCAATTCGCTACTACCATCATCCAACCATGCTTTAATCGCTTGCGCGGTGGCATCCTCAACGTGATTTTCTTCAAGCCATGCTTGCACCGTTTGTTCGGGCTCTAAATACACTAAATACTCATTAGTATTGGAACCCAGAATCACATCCACCGAGTGCAGTTCGCGCGCGTCGGCCACGGCTCGTAAACTTCGTGGCATAACGGCATCGCCCACCAGAGGGTCATAATCAACGCCCGCGAACACCTCTTCGGCCGCCGCATTGAGGGCTTCGGCGGAAAGGGTTCTCAGGGCGGTCAAACTGGCCTGCCGTTTCCCTAGCGTGGTTTGCGCCAAAGTGTTTACGCGGTCGTGAAGATCGTTGCGATGTGGCATCGATTGAATCGACCATGCCCCGCTTTGAATAACGGCACGCTGAAACAATCCCTCCGCCATCGGAGAGCCAAGCAAAACGGCGATATTGTTGGCGCCCGCCGATTCACCCGCTAGCGTTACTCGTTGCGGGTCCCCGCCCACAGCAGCGATGTGTTCTTGCACCCACTGCAACGCCGCGATTTGATCCAGCATGGCAAAATTTGCGTACTCAGACTCAATGTGTGGAAAAAAGCCAAACACGCCTAAACGATAAGCAACCGACACCACAATCATGCCGCGCTGCGCCATTGCCGCCCCCACATAATTAGGCTCAAAGGACCAACCTGCTATGTTGCTGCCGCCATGTAAATAGACATAAACCGGCAACTTCGCCGCATCCTGTTCGGGCATATCCGGCGCCCAGATGTTTAGGTACAAACAGTCCTCACTGAACTGCGGCGCGTCAAACTGAGTGGGGTCACCACCAAAATCAGCGATTACATCTTGATACCATTTAATAATACGGTCGGTTTGCATACAGGCGGGGGCAAACGCTTGCACGTTAATGGCAAAGGCACTCGGCACAAATGATTGCGGGGCCTGCCAACGCAGGTCTCCCACCGGCGCAGCGGCAAACGGCACACCCAAAAATGCCTTAACTTTGGTCGTCTCGTCGACGCTACCCACATACTCCGTGTCACTGATATTAAAGCGCGCAGTTGCGGCGAGCGTCGTGGCTGGTAGCAACAACATCCACACGACAAGGTTTACAACTGCTAGCCGTCGGCGAATAAAACAATATTGAAAACTAGGTTGAGCAGCAATTGTCATGATTCTGTATCTACACTCCAGTTGAGAGCCTCTAAGCGATTAGGCGTTGCAATACCCGCCGGCATATCCGCCATCGTTAGCTCAGCCTCGCAGGCTATTTGACCGTCTGGCAAATAGATTTTTCCTTGGGCTTTGGCAATGCGGCTTTTCAGACGAACGAGCTTACCTTCGGCTCGAATTTTGGTACCTACCAGCACAGGTTGTCGAAACTGTACCTGCATGTTCACAGTCATCATAAAGCGATGATGATCACCGGCCATAATAC
>CAYOXK010000057.1:0-13966 GCA_964407915.1 uncultured Gammaproteobacteria bacterium | reverse complement strand
ATAATACTGCGCCCGACTATTTCGTCGAGAATCGCAGTCAGAATTCCGCCATGCGTGATCTCAGGATATCCCTGACAGTGTTCAGGAACAAGCAACTCGCTAACGACCGTGTCTACACCGTTGTCGTGAAAATGCATCTTCAAACCGGCCGCGTTGCTGCGGCCGCACACGAAACACATTTCCGCATTAGGTTGTTTGCGCCAAATGGACGCAGTGTCATTGTTATTGCTCATTAATAATTCTCCAACGCGGGTCCTAGTGCTTCGCGCAGCGGTTGCAGATGCTCGGCAAAGTGCTGCCATTGATCCATGCCCGTGGTGTAAATGGGTTGTCGTACCTGTTCGGAGCTTGGGGTTCTAACGGCTCGATCCGTTTTATGAAAATCGACACACGCGGATTCAAAGGGTAACTCCAAATAATTCAACATCCGGCGCACTTGACCTTCAAGGTCTGCGATAACGTCTTCGTGCTGCACTTTTAAAATACGATTCGGTAACGCCGACTCATAATGCGCCATCAAATTTACATAATTCTTGTAATAGCGCCCAATTGACTCCAAACCGTAACTAAACTCCTGGCCTTCGGCAAACAGCTGTTTAAAACCACTAAAGCAACACGCCATTGGATGACGACGTGCATCAATAATCTTAGCTTGGGGCAACATTAGTTGGATTAACGCGATGTGCCGAAAATTATTCGGCATCTTGTCAATAAAGTGCCTCCCACCCTGGCGATGAAACTGCGTATCTTTGATAAAGTTCTCGCCGAATGCATTAAACCGCTCAGGGTCAAGCTCCTGCAAGATGCTTGGGTATGGCATTTCATCTTGATGGCGTTTACGACCATTTAAGCGATGCGCTAAGCCAATCACATTAGCAAGCTCCATCGTGCCATCTATTTGCGAATGCGACGCTAATATCTGCTCAAGTAACGTAGAGCCCGCCCGCGGTAATCCCACAATGAAAATGGGCGCTGGATCGGCATAACCATATGTACTGCGCTGGGCAAAAAAGTCGGCGTCAAACAACGCCTTTTGCTCGGCGAAATCAGCCTCGAGCCGTGCCGGGTCGTAACGCGACTGCGACTGTTTGAGGCTGTTGCCGCGCTCGTAGAAAGCGAAAGCTTCGGCAAACTCTTGTCGGTCCTCATGGGCTTTGCCCAAGGCAAAGCACAGATGAATTCGATCATTGAGATCCGTGCCTTGCTCCGCCTCAATGCGGCGCATCGTCGCTAACTCTTGCTTGCTAAATTGATACGTCTTTAAGTTCGCCAAGCTCCAATAGGCGTCTCCAAACGTTGGTTGCGCACGGTAGGCTTGTTGATAGGTTTTAATGGCATCGTCAGTTCGCCCTACCGTTTTAAGCGCATGGCCTTTTGCAGTCAGCACCGACGCCAAGTCGGGCTGCTTTTGCAGCGCCGCATCGTAATGCTCCAAAGCTTGGTCAAAATCGCCGACGGCCTGGTATTCGTTAGCCAGCGCGACCTCAAACGCTAAATTATCTGGCGCAAGCTCATATAAACGCTGGGCTTGGTGCAACGCCTTTTGAAACTTCTGGCGCTTGTGCAGCACTTGCACGTATTCCAAGCGCGCGCGGTGATATCCGGGATGAAACTCAACACAACTCTCGAGTAAAAACTCCGCATCGTCGAGAATCTGCAAGTTAGTGCCGATTTCGGCGAGCAAGCGCATACCCTCAGGATGCCGCTTATCTTGGCGCAGATACTGTCGACACAATTGCTCGGCCAAAAACAAACGCTCTTCAGACATTAAACTGCTGACCGTTAACAGCTCGGGTGGGAGACTGGCGAGGATTTTAGCTTGTTGCATCGCCAGTACGGCATTGTCGCGATCGCCATTGGCATCGTATAAATTAACCAGAGCGCGCCAACTACTCAACAAGGCTGGATTCAGTAGCACGGCCTGTTGATAAGCGCTTAAGGCCTTTTGTGGCTGGTTTTCGGCGAGCAAAAGATGGCCGCGTTCTTGATGTCCACGGCCATAATCAGAATGATGCTTCAGTAACTCACTAAGCATTGTGTGTGCCTGAGTATAGTCCTGTAATTGACGCGCTACGGCCGCAGCATAATAGAGGGCTTCGCGATGACGTGGCTGCGTTTGGAGTATCTGCGCTAGCACTTCCTGCGCTTGCTCATGCTGGCCTTGTTGCAAATGCTTTTTGGCAGTCTGCAACAATTGATTATTAATCTGTGCTTGAGTAGCGGGTTCAGCGGCTTGCTCTGACATAGTTTACCTAGCGGAGAAGTGGTAGGGGCATTCAGAGAATACCTGATAAATGGGCTTCGTGGGGTGCGCTTTGTCAGGGTTGCCGGCCGCGGATAGATTTCTAAAGCCGATCTAGCCGTTCAAACCCGACTTAGCCGCGCAGATCATTATGCAAAAATTGGCGACAACCAGCACATTTAGTCTGGATTAGAATAGAGAAAAAGCTACACTAAATAGGCATCAAGGGGGGGTCAGAGCCGAATTAAATGCAAGCAGGTGTTGCGCACGATTTATTGCAACATCAGGAAGGCGCATGGTACCAACCAATATCGGCCAATTAATTCGGCTCTGACCCCCCTTAAATTTATAACGTAAAGTTAGGAGCCTGGAGCACATCTGTATGGATTACATCAGGATTTACAGCGGCGATGAGTTGCGAAAGCAATTTGAGCTAGATGAAAGCCGCATAACAATAGGTAGGACAGAAGACAACACCGTGGTACTGCCCGAGCACGGCGTTTCGCGGCATCATGCCGCGATTGAATACGACAACGGTCACTATTTTATCGTTGATCTAGACAGCAGTAATGGCGTGTTCCTCAATAACGAGAAAGTAACTCGGCACAAACTGAAATATTGGGACGAGATTCAGATTCATAACTTTGTGATTAAGTTCATGGCTAAACCAGGGATTGGGGTTGCGCGAGACGTTGCCGAGACCGACCCTGCAGAACTCGAGTTGGATAAGACCAAGTTTTTTAATCTTACCAATGAGGAGCAGCTGGAGAATCTACGTCAAAAAACCAAACAGTGTTATTTGATTTTTGAGAATGCTTCCGGCGCGACACAAAAACTCGTCATCAAGAAACCACGCACCGTGATCGGCAATGCGAAAGACGCTGATATAAGAATAGGCGGTTTATTCGCACCGTCGGTGGCGGCCACTATTGAGCTGCAAGGTGGCACTTACGAACTCGTGCCCAGCAAGCGTGGCCAAGTGATTTACCAGACACAACTGATACTCGGACCAGCAAAACTCACCGATGACAGTCGATTTAGTGTTCGTGATATGGGGTTTAAGTTTTTCAATCGACTCAGCGACGCTGATTGATGAGTGACATGCCTTGGATCACCCTAGCTGACTCAGATATCGGCGACCGCGAGGAGCAACAGGATCGCTTTTTAGTAGAGCACAGTGCCGACCGTAAGCGTCACCTTTTAGTTGTTGCAGATGGGGCGGGTGGCCATAACCAGGGGGCACTCGCTGCGCAAGCGGCAATCGACTGTATTCGCGAGAACTTAGCGACACTATGGTCCCACGGCGATCCCGACGCGCTGTTGCACAAGTTGATTATTCAGTGTAACGAACGCGTTTTAGCGATTGGCGCCACTGACATGGCCTGCTCCACGCTCATCGTAGTATTGATCAAAGGCGATGAGATCTATTGGGGGCATGTCGGCGATAGCCGCTTTTACTTAATCCGCGAAGGCAAAGTAATTTGTCAAACCACCGACCACTCGATGGTGGAACTGCAACGCCAATCGGTTCCTCGAGACGTCGAGAAACCGTATGCGAGATCTTCGAACGAGCTCTACATGTGCTTGGGAGCGCTAACCGATATTAAGCCAGAGGTGGCGAGCAGTGTGGTTCGAGCTGGCGACACTCTGCTGCTTTGTAGCGATGGACTGTGGAATCAGCTCGATATGCGGCCCCTGTTTACCCAACTCAGTGAGCAACCTTTAACGATAGAATCTTTGAAAAAATGGATCAATCAAGCTAGGATTTCAAAATTAGAGAGTAGCGACAACATCACGGTGCTTGCGGCCAAACTCGAAGTCCAGCGATCGCTTGTTTCCGTTTCGCTCAATGCGATAAGGCGTTTGTTCAAAAAGTGAGCTTTACCGTCAGTTTCAGCCACCAGGCAGAGTCATTGCGCCCTAAATCAACACAATAAATGCACTCAAGTTTAAGCACGACAATCAAAACAGCCATACCGCACGGATAGAGCAGTGAAAACAATAATCAAAACAGCAATCGAGTCGCCTACGGCTATCGAGCCTGACGCTCACTTTGTTATGCGCGGCGCGATTTTACTGACCGCCCTGCTGATGTCGTTCTCGACGCTGAGCCAAACTCTCGACTTACAGTTCGAAGCAAAAGTAAATTACCGCGACAGCGAACAGGCCAAGTTTCCAACCCAATTCCCGTTTCCGCCCATCGCGTTGCCGCTTGGTGCCACAAGCTCGTTTGTAGAGACAGTTGATGAAGGTGGTCACGCAGAAGTGTCTCTCCTAAGTTTAGCGGGCCGCTGGCAAATTGCAGAGCCGTGGCAACTTCAATTTAAATTGGACGCGATTGATCTTTACGACCGCAACCCTACCTCATCCGATCATAAGTTCGACATTGACGCACTGTTCTTACGCTATGGCAATGCCTCGAATGCAACCACCATTCCTACGCAAAATGGGTTTTATGCTCAGGTGGGCAAATTCAAAAAGTTTGAACAGCAAAGAGAACGCCGTACCGAAAGCTATGGTGTGGTATCAACCGCGTTCAACCGCTTTGAAGACAGCGGGCTTGAAGCTGGATTCGATTTGTCGTCGGGTTTGTATGGTCGTTTGAGCTACACCACCGGTAACCCAGTCTTTATGCGCGATGGTAACGCACTGGCGGGAGACAACGGCACTGAGGATTTTCGCGTTCCGCCTAACGCTAATCCCGACCCTGACTTAAAAAGTGGCATCGTGATGCTCTACGATGCCGAAATAGAAGATTTTGATTTATCTAGCGAGCCTGAATTAGGCGTGGGCCTCGGTTATCGCTTCAATTCGGCAAACCAAAACCGCAAACTAGACGTATTGGCTTATCACTATTCACGAGACCTGGCTGATTCTCGCAAACTTAATGGCACATTTTACGGCGGTGACCTCGACCTATTTGATTTAAGTGAGGTGCCCGGCGCGGCAGGAATTAGACTGCCTTTTGAGGGCAACGAGAAAACTGAAAGCGGCTTGAACGTATGGTATTACGCAGGCGACTTCGCTCTATTCTCGCAATACGTTGAGCAAGACGTAGCTAGCCTAAAGCGTGATGGTTTTGAGATTGAACTGAGTTATGTTTTTGATACCCCTATTGCGATTACGCCTGTGGTTCGCTATTCCGAACTGAGTAATGATTTCGTGGGGCATCCCGCCTTCCCTGCCCCAAGTCTTGCCTGGGACTGGCGCAGAATCGACTATGCGCTTAATTTGGATTTTTCAGACAATTTACGCTTGATCATTGAATACGCTGACAATGAAGTAGAAAGAGCCAACCGGTGGGAAGATCACAACGAGTGGCTAATTACACTTCGATGGCAAGGCAGCTACAAGCGTTAGCATCGCGGGTCAAACCTGATTCAACTGTTCGAGCATTTCTCTCACCGTTTGAAATCGGTCGGCGGGCTTTTTTTCCGTGGCTTTGCGGATAATGGCTTCGAGTGGGCCCGTAATGAGCCCTTCAACACCTACAATATTTGGCAGGTCTTGATGCACCTGTAACTCAGCGAGTTTCAAATAGTCTTTATGTGAAAACGGAGGGGAGCCCGTGAGCAGAGTGAATAAGATAATTCCGATAGAGTAAATATCGGTTCGCTGATCCAACGCTTCATTAAGGAACTGCTCGGGTGCCATATAACGCGGCGTGCCCATTAAAGTATTGCTGGCTTTGGCTGCAGCCTCACGATCTTGATTAAGCATGCTTCGCGCCAGTCCAAAATCCATAATCTTTAATATTCCCTGGCGATTAACCATCATGTTACCTGGCTTTAAATCGAGGTGAATACCGCCTTGTTCGTGAGCTGCATTCATTGCTGAACAAATTTGCCGAGCCATTAGCAAGGCTATGTAGCGATTTTGCGCTCCTCGTCTTTTGACCAGTAAATCGAGGTCATACCCAGGCACATATTCCATACTAATGTAGGCGTAGTCACCCCAGTTACCCATATCAAATGTACTGAGAATATTGCGATGTGAGATACGCCGCGCCAGACGGATTTCCTCTTTGATACTGACCGTACTATTTTCCTTAAACAGTTCGCGCGGCAATAACTTAAGCGCGGTACGCTCGTCCAGCTCGCGGTCTTGCACTAAAAACACCTGTCCCATAGCGCCTCGACCAATCAACTTCAACACCTCATAGCGGCCCGCAATGACCGTGCCCGCTGGAATGGCTGGCCCAGAGAAGTTGAGTAAAACTTCGCCATCAGCACCCTCGGTTACTTGGGTGGCATCGGGCACAGCCTCAATATTTCGTAGCGTCTCGTCCATGACCAACCGGTCGTCTAGAAACTCACTAGCAAGTGATTTGTCGATATTCAGTTCGTTAGAAATTTGGGCTAAATAGTTTTCCAGCTCTGCTTTTTCTTTGAGCGTGTTACCCATGTCGACGACCACTCGATACAGCATTCCTATTTCGTCTTTGCTGGTTGGTGCCGTATTTTTCTCAGGGAACTGGCCGTCTCGAATTGCGCCCGTAACCGACACCAATTCAATGATGGGTCGGCTTATTCGAAACGCCACAAAAGCCGCCAAAATAAAAGCAATGATTAGGCAAACGGCACCGATGATCAGCACCGTGTTCTGAATGCGCGTAAACGGTGCTAATAGATCGGCACTTGAACGCAATATCAACACAAAACCTAGTGGATCACTGCCTTCATTGCCAATGCGTCTGGCAACCGCGAAATACTCCTGTTCATTGAGGAGTGTTTGAAAGTCGCGCACGGCAGAATCACTTTCTACAATAGCCTGCCAGCGTGCGGCATCTGGAGCGAAATAGTCGCTCAAGGCGCCATTGAGCCGATCATCCGTTACATAGATGCTGTTTACCCCTGTTACTTGTCGGCTCTGGTCACGGGTGAAACTGAAAAAACCAATATCACTAAAAGTTAGAGAAACAATTTCGTTAGCCATTTCGCTACTGAATTCATAAGCCAAGACCACGGTGCCGCGCACTAACTCGGTAGCGACATTGTCGAATATCGGTTCCGTGACAATCTGCATCAAGCGACCCTGACTTAAAAAGTAACCCTGTCCAGATTTACCCGCTAGTGCCGCATCAAAAAAGGGCGCTCTGCCTGCCATATTTTGGCCAATGGCTTCTGGGCGATCGGAGCGTGCTAAAACAATACCAGCGCCGTCGGTAAAAAATAAAATGTCAAAATCTAGCTGCTTTTGAAACTCCTGACTTTGATCCTGCAACGTCAAAGCTTCGCTGTCGTAGACCAGTGGCAGTATGCGACCATCACGAGCAATGCTACGTGCTACTTCCCTAATTGAGTTGAAACGGCTTTCTATTTTGGTGTCGAGCACGGTGCTCGATTGATGTAACGACTGCCCAATGGTTTCAGCGGAAACTTGCCGAGCTTGAAGACCAATCTGCCAGAATGTGGTGATAATTAGCGCACCAAACGCTATGAGGATCAGCGAGAACAGCTTTTCGCGAATACCAAATCGAATACGGGGGTTCGTCATTAATAGAACTCATCCTCAAAAATGGTTGAATTTTTGGAATAGTTACCGCCAAATTTGTTTTTGTGCGGCTCTACTTTGGTGATAGTGGTGTCGATTTGGTCGACTAGTTCGAGTGTTTCATTAGCTTTTACTTCAACCACCCGCTTGGTTTCACCACGAATATTCCAAATACTTACTTCGTACATCCCTGGCAATACTTGATTAACTTGATAGCGTCCCTCGTCATCTGCTTTAACGCTAAGACCCTGATCTCCCACGGCGACAAATGTAGCCATTTCCGCATGAATATTGCAGTATATTTTTACCACGCCTGGCTCTTGCAATGTGACCGCTCTTTTCAACCCCGCACCATAAGTTCCTAAATCAAACGCATTTTTACCGGAAGAAGAAAAAACATTATGTTGAATTTGGTCCTTGTTAACAAAGACCACCTGATCACCAGCATGAATCGTTGAGTAGCGCGGTAAATACTCTTTGTTTTCCATGTCGATGATATGCACTTGGGCGGGACGGTTCGCTACTTCGTCTAACATCGCCTGTGGCGTGACGGTCACCATCGTTCCGATGGCTGAGAGTGTTTGCTGATCCGCTCCAAGTAATACAACTTTGCCGGTCACTGCCCCATATTCTATGGCAATCTCTTGGTTAGACTGCTCAGAAGGTGCAGCCGATTCAATCGACGGCGCCAGCTCGGTATCACGACTTTCGGTCGTAGCAACTGAAGCAGAGGATGCTGACACTACGTTTGAATCGCTATTTTGACGCGAGGTTGTTGCTTTCGTATCTACATTCGAGGTTTGCTCAGATTCCGTTGCCGCTTCGTCAAGCGCAGTATCGGCGGCCACAAGCGGCCCCACATTCGCAGAGCTATTCGCAAACAGTACGCGATCAAGCCCTGGTATCGACGTCGCACAGGCCGATAATAGCGGCCCGATGGCCAACAACAAAATCATACGAATACCCCTACAGCGGTGACGCACTCGGTACAAATTCTCGATTAGCGACATATCTACGATTACCCATTATTTGACTGTCAGTAACTGTAACGAATTTACACGTAATAATCTAAGTATCTTGACCCGCTTTTTCTTAGGCCCAACCGTTCACTAACCAGAGGTTTTGGGGGTCAGAGCCGAATTAAATGCAAGCTCATGTTTTGCAGGATGCATTGCAACACCAGGAAGCTAGCTCAACCAAGAAATATTAGACGATTGATTCGGCTCTGACCCCTACAAATTCCTAAGTGGACGAGCGCGTTGATATCGCCACTGGTTCGGGTTCCGGAGCGGTGCTGCTTTCATTCATTGCGTCTTGTTGCTCATCTGCGTCGTTATGCTCTGGCAATGAGCTAACACCCACTTCAGGCGGCTTATTGCGAATTTCAGCTTGTACTAAGTCTTCTATCCGAAATAGGATTTGTCCCGAGGAGTCATCGTCTGCGTAGTTTAAGTACATTTGCAGAGCTTCACTGAAATAGATGGTGTCGTTTAACATTATGAAACCCTGTGTTAGCTCCATATTAGCCACCTGTTTTAGCAGCTCGCCAGATACGCGCGCATAAAAGAAATAGCTGTCCACCTTGCCTTCGTTTCCGTACGGCACATTAAAGTGCAGGAAGGCCCACTGATCAGCGGGCGCCAATTGCGTAACGACCGCACTCGCCTCATCACCCACCTTGCAAGAAGTCAAACTGACTAGCGCAAGCACGATTGATAATTTTCGCATCGCGGTTTTCCGTAAATTTGAAGTTAAAAAAAAGGGCGTCCTCTGCGAGAACGCCCTTTTGGCTAGAACACACTTCCTAGCCGTTTTTTACTACAACTCGAACAATCGTCATTATTTAAAATCGTAAGAGAAACGCACGCCCACCGTACGTGGACGGTTTGGTGTGTTTTTGAGGATGTCGTCCTCGTTACTGATAAACAACACCGCTAACTCATCAGTCAAGTTCTCAACGAACAGAGTAGCTGACCAATTGTCGCGCTCGTAACCAAGCGTCGCGTCAATCGTGGTAAAGCTTGGCTGTTCGAATAAGGCACCAACGTTCACTGAACTAATCGCGTCGTCCGTGTACTGATACGACAATTGGCCAAACGCTTGACCTTTAGCCGTATCCCACTCGTAGCGACCACGCAACACGTACTGTAATTCAGGTGCCAACGCTAAAGACGAACCAAGTGGCGCAATACTAATCACGTTAGGCGGAACACGCGTTAGTTTTGAATCGTTGTACGACACATTAGCGAAGAACGTGAAGTTATCGTTCGGGCGATAAATTGAATCGATCTCGATACCTTTAACTTCTGCATCTACCGCATTCGAAATAAATGCTAGGTTGGATACGTTAAAGTCCAGCGTGAGGATTTGGATCTCGTCCCATTCAATTTTGTAAGCCGAACCATTGAAGCGCAGCTTGCCGTCCATAAGATCGGTTTTCCAACCCACTTCCGTATTCTTGAGTATGTCGGACTCGTAGAAATCAGGCACAAATGGGCCGACCCCAGGTACTTGGCTGGCGCCACCATTACGGTTAAAACCACCCGCACGGAAACCTTCAGACACCGTACCATACACCATCACATCGGGAGTCACCTGATATTGCAGATTGAACTTACCAATGGTGTCCGAGAAATCCGCAGGACTCGCGTCACCCAAGATGGCATCGATGTTGCGGCCAAATGGCCCATCAATTCCGCGGTTTGCGAAGTTAGAGCTACCGCTAAGATCCAGCTCAATGTCGTAACGACGTAAACCAACGGCGGCCGTCAACTTGTCCGTTATGTCATAGGACAACTCACCAAAGAACGAAGTCTCCTTTTTGGTACGCGTAAAGTCGTTAAAAAATACGACGCCAGGGTGACGAGTGGTTGGGTCCGAGTTAGTAGCTCCTGGAATAGGCGCATTCGGCGCGAAGCCTTGCTGAATACTCGCTGGATAGTTCCAATCACCACGCTCAACGGTAACCGTGTCGTCGTTAAACACGCCAAAGATAGCTTGCCAACGATTTTCTTCACTCGTGGCAAATCGTAACTCGTGAGTGGTTCGCTCAACTGCGTAATCTTGCTCTAAGAAGAAGTTTGGCGCGCCGCAACTGGCGTAACCTGGGTAAGAACAAATGTAGTAAGGAATAAACGGACCAACATCCGCGTAGCCTGAATAGTCATACACTTCGTCGATCACACGATCTAAATAAGAACCCGTATAGACCATATCCAGAGCCGCCACACGACCGCTCACAGTCCACGAGGTCATTTCAAACTCATCAGTAGCGTAGTCGGGTGCAAAATTCTGCGAATTAAAATCACCTAATTCAGGCGCATAGTCCCAAACACCTTCGCGGTCCAGTTCTTGGTTAAAATGGGACAATAAAACTTCCCACTCATCATTTGGCGTGTACTTTAATGAGCCACGAAAACCGGCGTATGTTGCTTCGTTAAAATTATCCTCGGCAAATTGGTCGTTGCGTACCGTTTCGCGAAATGCTGGAACCGTTCCGCCTAAGCCAGGGTTATTCAAACTAATTTGCTTCGAGCCGCGGATGTTATTGATGTAACCGCCTTCTTTGGCATTAAAAATGGCAAGGCGTGCCGACAATGTGTCGTCAATCAACGGGAAGTTAAAGAAGCCTTCGACCGAGTTATTGCTTTCGCCGCCTTTAATGGTGGAATAGCTTGCATCGAGCCCGGCATCAAATTCATTATGCTCTGGCTTGTTGGTGATCAAACGCACTGTTCCGGCTTGCGAGCTTGCACCAAACAGCGTGCCTTGTGGCCCAGGCAATACTTCAACTCGGCTCATGTCGGTCATATAAGGATCGATATTACGACCCGAAAGCGTAATCGGCGCTTCGTCTAAATAGAGTGCCACATTGGGTTCTGTACCCACTGCGCCAGAGATTTTAAAGCCAAGCTTACCCGCCGAAATACCGCGAATAAAAATCTCGTTGCGGCCCGGCCCGCGTCCACCTGAGACCACACCAGCTAGGTTACGGATGTAATCCTTAAAGTTGGCAACGCCCAAGTCTTGCAAAGACTCTTCGCTAATTGCTTGAATGGTTACTGGGATCGATTGAGCACTGGCACTACGTTTGGTAGCGGTAACGACTATTTCTTCAATCGCCGCCGACGCAGTACCCGTGGCACCAAGCGCCACCGCAGTTGCTATTGCGTAACTGAGTTTATTTCGTTTAAACATTTAAGTTTTCCTCTTTTCTTTGAAACGTTTCGTTTACGAAATGGCTCCCGCAAACGTTATTCTGCAAGGCTTAATCGACTTATCTAAGATCTACCAGCAACGACCTGAAGCAACACTATTAAGTAGCATCGAAGCAGAGAGAAGTAAGTTTGAATTAGGCTCTTATCACGCGCAAAACATCACCGCTTGACACAATGTCAACCGACAATCTGGCTTACATTACTCAACAAGCAGTCCCGAATCAAGCGTTAAGCGTTGCAAGCAACTATTTTAGGCTGCTCGGTCAGAATTATTAGCCGTAATCTGCGACTCAGTTTATGATCAACACGATTTGCAAACAGGTCGCGCAAGCTATTCCGACAGCCCTGATTTACGGGGTTTTACGGGAGCATTTCGCGCGAAAGCCAAGCCAATTGGATTACCCCCTAACTTTAACTGTGCCCTTATGACATCACAAAACTTCGGACTCGATTACTTCTCCCTTAAAGGTAAAAACGCCATGGTAACGGGCGGTAACAGCGGCTTAGGGCAGGCGTTCTCAATTGGCTTAGCGTCGGCCGGCGCTAACGTGCATGTAGCGAGTATCATGCCGGAAACTGGCGAAACACGTGCTTTGGTCGAAGCCCAAGGTGTGCAGTATCGACGCATCGAAGCCGACATCACAGAGCCAGACATGGTTGCCAAGCTCACTCAAGACTGCATTACAACATTGGGCTCCGTAGATATTTTAGTAAATTGCGCAGGCATTTCTTTGTTGGCTGACATTCAAGACTTTAGACGGGAACAGTGGGATAAAATGGTGCAGGTAAACCTGACCGCGGCGTTCGAGTTTAGTCACCATGTTAGCAATCATATGCTCACGCGTGGCAGCGGGAAGATCATCAACATTTGCTCGCTGTATTCATTTCTCGGTGGTCGTGGGTCACCTGCTTATGCGGCCACTAAACACGGTGTGGCTGGTCTGACCAAAGCCTACTGTGATGAACTCGCGCAATACAATATTCAAGTGAATGGCATCGCGCCCGGCTATTTTAGTACGGCGCTCACCCGCGCGACGTTCTCTGACCCGGTAAAAGCAAAGCATGTGCTGGATCATATTCCAGCAGGACGCTTAGGCACCCCTCAAGATCTAATGGGTACCGTGGTGTTTTTAGCAAGCCAAGCCTCTGACTATATCAATGGGCACATTCTCACCGTTGATGGCGGCTATCTCGTTCGCTAACGCCTGCGCCATCTTAAGGTCATGTACTTGCAATCACGCTCCGCATAACGCTCACTCGATAGAATCGCGGCATGGAAAAGCGCTATATTTTGGCCATTGATGGTGGCTCACAAAGCACCAAAGTATCGATATTTGATACCCAAGGTACTGTGCATGCTCAGGCGGTCGCGCCACTACGAGCGCTCACGCACTATACGGATGGTCGTGTAGAACACCCGGACGATGATCTGTGGGATTCGCTGATAGCGGCGTGCACGAGGGCAATGCACCAGTTCGCTGGCGAACCACAGCAGATAGTCGCCATTGGGTTATGCACCATTCGCTGCTGTCGCGCCGTGCTACGCGCCGACGGCCGACTCGCTAGCCCAGTAATGTCATGGATGGATGTGCGCTTGGGCCGTCCTTATGAGGATACCGACCAGACGGTGCACTATGTAACCACTTCGTCGGGCTATATCGGCCATCGACTCACAGGTCTGTGCGTTGATACCGCAGCCAACTATGAGGGTCAGTGGCCAATCGATAAAGCCACCTGGGATTGGAGCACCGAAGAGGACGTGGTAGCCCGTTTTAATATCCCGCGCAAAAAATTGTTTTCGCTGGTCATGCCAGGCGAAAGCATTGGTGGCCTAACCGAACACGCAGCGCAAGCGCTCGGTTTAGGGGTTGGCACGCCTGTAATTGCCACGGCCAACGACAAGGCCGTGGAAGCGCTTGGTGTAGGTCTTAATACGCATGATCGTGCGGATACCAGCACCTTAATCTCATTGGGAACGTACATCGGCGGCATGCGCGGGGGCGCGACGTTGCGC
>CAYOXK010000056.1:2371-17769 GCA_964407915.1 uncultured Gammaproteobacteria bacterium | reverse complement strand
CCGCGACCCCCGGCGTGACAGGCCGGTATTCTAACCAACTGAACTACCGCTCCAATTCTTACACAATGGCAGTGCCAAGCACTGCCGTCGATTTTGGTGGGTGCTAGAGGACTTGAACCTCTGACCCTCGCCTTGTAAGGGCGATGCTCTACCAACTGAGCTAAGCACCCAAATCTTTCTAGCCGTCTATTGAGAACAAGCTAGGTTTTCAATGCACTTAAACGGAGGTGACGGCAGAATCGTCTTCTAAATTCAACATTTAGATGTGATTCAACAGCGTTGATATAAAGCTAAATGTTACTTAAACATGGCGCTTTGTACCAACCCGACCCTCTCGAGCGGGCGCTAGTTTAATGCATCTTTTAAGCCTTTACCAGCTTTAAATTTGGCTAGTTTTGAAGCGGCAATTTTGATGGTTTCACCAGTACGTGGGTTACGTCCATCACGTGCTTCGCGGCTTCCAACAGAGAATGTACCGAAGCCTACAAAGGTTACACTGTCACCTTTTTTCAGTGCTCCAGTAATACCCTCAAGCATTGCATCAACAGCATCGCCAGCGGAAGATTTGGAAATATCGGCTTTGCTCGCCACGAATTCAACTAATTCTGATTTATTCACTATGTGTTCCTCTATTTATATTTATTGTGGTAGATCGACAGTAATCGTTACGATTACGCGCGACTCCATTCTAGTGTGTAGCAGTCTTTGTTCCAGTGGTTCCTAGCCTAGATCTTACTTTCTAAAGTTCTCTGACACTTCTCTGACACTTCTATCAAGAATCTTTCATAAAACTATCTGTCAAGATCCTTCTACGATACAGACATCGAGGATGCCTCCACAACTCCTTTTTCATTATTCACTTCATTACCTGCCTGTTAGTCTTGCAGCTCGCATTCGCGAGTTTCGCGCACGCAACACTTCTGCATTCGCCCTGTGTACCATGCCAACGACAAAGGCAATGACCTAGGCGACGACATAGGTGACAACCACACACCTTAGCCACTTGCTTAACTACTTACGCTAATCTCTGCGCGTACTCACACTGGTGTATACCCTGATGAGGACTCGCAATAGATGCGAGGGTAGGAAATATTTAGCTGTGCTGCTTGTATCGGTGGGCGCTCGAACTTAAAAGTTTGGCAAACAACGTAATTGAATAATCAGAGGGTCAACCCTAAAAACTGGATCTGCTCGTTAAGAAAAATGGACCATAAATGGCTTTTCATCCTTACTTAACCGAGAGTCAATCATCGTTTGTTTGCTGCTTAATTACAAGATTGACTTTCAATTTTTTTTGTTAAGAAACCCAATATCTATGCGGCATTTGAAGACAATCTGCCAAGTATCAATACATTAAGAATAGCCTCGCCTTTAGAGGTTGATTATCAAATAAAAGCTCAAAGCTATTGATTTAACAACAACGCACTTTTGTTTACCCAAGAATGCGTAAGCTCTGATTTTTAATGTTAGCGATAGAGCGTTAGTGCTTTGCCGTCGCGCCAACCGGTGATGCCTTTTCCGCTGGAATTGCGTCGGGCTCCGGTGTAGCTTTATCCATCAAAGCATAGGGTGAGCGCGTGAGCGCGATCTCTAGCACATCATCAATCCATTTCACTGGTCGAATATCAAGATCGGCTTTTACATCCTTCGATATTTCCACCAGATCCTTTTCATTTTCAGCCGGAATAATCACTGTTTTGATGCCACCCCTATGAGCCGCGAGCAACTTCTCTTTGAGCCCACCAATCGCGAGCACTTCACCCCTTAGCGTAATTTCACCGGTCATAGCAACCGACGCTTTGACTGGAATATTAGTAGCCGCTGACACCAACGCAGTGGTCATACCAACTCCCGCACTGGGTCCATCTTTCGGCGTTGCCCCTTCCGGAACATGCACGTGAAAATCGTTGGTCGAGAAGAAGTCCTTATCAATGCCCATCGACAACGCCCGTGAGCGCACCACGGTAACCGCCGCTTGAATTGATTCTTGCATCACGTCTCCAAGCTTACCAGTACTCAAGTGCTTACCCTTACCTGGCACAATCATGGTTTCGATCGATAGCAGTTCACCCCCCACAGATGTCCACGCTAAACCGGTGACTTGGCCAACACGATCTTCTTTGTCAGCTAAGCCGAACGAGAATTTACGCACGCCCAAATAATCACTCAGATTGTCGGACGAAACCTGGATTGATTTAGACTCTTTATCTGTGAGTAAGCGCCGCGTGACTTTTCGACATATTTTAGAGACTTCTCGCTCAAGTGATCGAACTCCAGCCTCGCGAGTGTAGTAGCGAATAATATCAAGTACAGCACTGTCATCGATCGATATCTCGGTGTCTTTGAGGCCGTTATTCTTAGTCTGCTTGGCTATTAAATAGCGCTTGGCAATATTGAGCTTCTCGTCTTCGGTATAGCCTTCTAATCGAATGACTTCCATGCGGTCCAGCAAAGGTCCAGGAATATCTAAGCTATTAGCCGTCGCTACGAACATCACTTCGGACAAATCGTAATCAACTTCAAGATAATGATCAGCAAACGTGTGATTTTGTTCAGGGTCTAACACTTCCAGCATCGCAGACGCAGGATCCCCCCGAAAATCCGCCGCCATCTTGTCAATTTCATCCAGCAAAAACAGCGGATTCTTTGACTTGATTTTTGACATGTTTTGAATAATCTTGCCAGGCATAGAACCGATATAGGTACGCCGATGACCGCGAATTTCCGCCTCATCGCGCACACCACCCAGGGACATGCGTACAAACTTACGATTGGTTGCTTTGGCAATCGAACGACCTAATGACGTTTTGCCTACACCAGGGGGGCCCACCAAACACAGGATGGGTCCTTTCATTTTCTTGAGGCGCTGTTGCACCGCCAAGTATTCTAGGATGCGTTCCTTTACACGTTCTAGACCAAAGTGGTCCTCGTCGAGTATGGTTTGTGCGCCTTCAAGGTCGCTGCGAACGCGACTGCGTTTTTTCCACGGCACCTGAACAACAGTGTCAATGTAATTACGCACCACCGCCGCCTCGGCTGACATGGGAGACATCATGCGCAGCTTTTTGAGCTCCGACTCTACTTTATCTTGTGCTTCACGCGGCATCCCCGCTTCGGCAATTTTGGTCTGTAGCTCTTCTATTTCATTTTGCCCATCTTCAGACTCGCCCAGCTCGTTTTGAATGGCCTTCATCTGCTCATTCAAATAGTACTCGCGCTGACTTTTCTCCATTTGCTTTTTAACGCGCCCACGAATTTTCTTCTCGACCCGGTGCATGTCTAATTCGCTCTCCATATACCCGAGCAAATGATCTAAACGCTCTTCAAGCGAATCGGCTTCGAGCAGAAACTGCTTATCTTCGAGTGATAACTCTAAAAAGCCAGAGATCATGTCCATCAGGCGCTCCACATCTTTGACCGCGCGCAATTGGTTTAAGGACTCGGGAGCGATTCGCGAATTCACTTTGATGTAGCTCTCAAACTCTTCCAATAAGGTTTTGATTGCTACAGGCGTTTCGGACTCATCCATGCCTGTGGTCGCAATTGGCTTAACGTGCGCCTTAAAATGAGTATCCTCATGCACCGATTCCAACAAAACACGCTGCTTACCTTCAACCAATACTTTTACCGTGCCGTCTGGTAGTTTGAGCAGTTGTAAAATATTGGCCAATATTCCTACTTCATAGATATCGTCAGCATTTGGCTCTTCATTGGCGGCTTCATACTGTGCCACCAGGGCAATGATTCGCCCATTGGCCATCGCATCTTCGAGTGCAGCGATGGATTTCTCCCGCCCCACGAATAGGGGCAAGACCATGTGAGGGAACACCACAACATCACGCAGCGGAAGCAGCGGAAAGTCCTGAGAGTAATCCAGCTTGCTAAAGTCTACCGAGTCTTGCGTAGGCATATTTTTATCAATAGGGTCTTTCATATCAGGCATAAGAATTAGTCAGGATGAGCCACACTCGTCAGCAATGGGTTAGCAACACTGGGCGGTCTGGATAAGTTAACAGCTTAATATCTGTAAGGTAGCGGCTGATGTCGGAATTTCAAGCGCACTAGTCACTAAAACTAACTTCGACAGCGCTAACAACACTACTCTCTGTGATTCCCGCAGCCCCCGTCATTCCCGCACCCCCGTCATTCCCGCGTAGGCGGGAATCCATGCAATAGCGCCGTGCCAGAAAAATGGGTCCCCGCCTTCGCGGGGATGACGTTTTCGGGCTGAGCTGGGATGCCAAAACTAACTACGCGCTTTTCTCAGCTTCTTCGTAAATATACAGTGGCCGAGCACCTTCATTGATGGTGCTTGCATCTACCGACACACGCTTAACCGCCGTTTTAGACGGCAGCTCGTACATAGTATCCAACAAAGCGTTTTCCAAAATGGAACGCAAGCCTCGCGCACCGGTTTTACGCACCAAGGCCTTTTTAGCAACCGCGCGCAGTGCATCTTCACGAATCTCCAAATCTACGTCATCGAGCTTTAACAAGCGCTGATACTGCTTAACAAGCGCGTTTCTAGGCTGAGTGAGAATGGTCATCAAGGCTTCTTCGTCCAATTCCTGTAGGGTGGCGATAATGGGTAGACGCCCGATGAACTCTGGAATAAGACCGTACTTCACCAAATCCTCGGGCTCTAACGCCGACAAATATTTCGAAATAAAGGGGTTATCCACCTTACTGTGAATTTCAGCACCAAAGCCAATCCCACTTTTCTCTGAGCGATCCCGAATAATTTGGTCCAAACCCGCAAATGCGCCACCGCAAATGAACAAGATATTACGTGTATCAACTTGTAAGAATTCTTGTTGTGGATGTTTACGGCCGCCTTGCGGTGGCACGGACGCCGTGGTGCCTTCGATTAGCTTCAGCAATGCTTGTTGTACGCCCTCGCCAGACACATCGCGAGTGATCGAGGGGTTATCCGCCTTACGCGAGATCTTATCAATCTCGTCTATGTAAACGATACCAATCTGCGCCTTTTCAACATCGTAGTCGCATTTTTGCAGCAGCTTTTGAATTATATTTTCTACGTCTTCACCCACGTAACCCGCTTCAGTTAACGTAGTCGCGTCCGCAATAGTAAACGGAACATTTAACTGCTTAGCCAAGGTTTCGGCTAATAGCGTCTTGCCGGAGCCCGTAGGGCCAATTAGCAATATATTGCTTTTAGAGACATCTACATCGCCCTCAAGCTCTGAGCTTTTTATACGTTTGTAGTGATTGTAAACCGCTACAGATAGCACCTTTTTGGCTTCTTCCTGAGCAATCACATACTCATTTAAGCCCTTGTGGATATCCGCTGGTGTAGGGAACGATTCTCGTTCTTTGCCCGACGTAATATCGTCTATTGTCTCTTCGCGGATAATGTCATCACACAAGTCCACGCACTCGTCGCAGATATAAACCGACGGTCCAGCGATCAGTTTACGCACTTCGTGCTGGCTTTTGGAACAGAAAGAACAATAGAGTAATTTGTTATCTTCTTTGCTCTTATTGTTGTCGCTCATAGTGGCCTCTAGGTTTGTGCTCTAACAAGGTTGTAGTCCCTACTCGAGCCTACTTCAAAAGAAAAAATTTTGCTGAAACTGCACCGGATGTCATCGCCGTCGAGCATCCTTTGTCACCAATCAGAAGTGGTACTGACATCAAATTGTAACCCAAAATAAAGCCGCAGACACGATTCACGTCACTCGCGGCCCTGCATCTCAATCTGACGCTTAACCTCGTCAATACCACCTAGGTTGACGACTCGAGTATAGCCCTCGGCAAGCAGCGCCTGACGCGCATTCTCAGCTCGCGCTCCAACTGCACAATAAACATAGACTAATTGGTCCTTTGAGTTGGCGTACTGACCAATTTGGTCGGCTATATCGGGATAATGGATATGCGTGTGGTCGGCGATTCCATCTACCTGATATTCCACCCAAGAACGCACATCAACAAAAAGAGCAGACTGGCTGCTCGTTGACGCAAGGGTGAGCGTATCGGAGTTCACTGCGTAAACAGACCGCTGGGAGTCCATACCGCTCGCGTGCACAACATGAGCATGACTAATGATCGCTATAATTAACCCCAGCACGGCGTTGCGGCTTAACATGTTGTCAGTGCGCTCAGCCAGCCCTTTGGGCAATAACGTCATCAATTAGGCCGTAATTTTTAGCTTGATCGGCCGACATAAAGTTATCGCGTTCGGTGTCGAGTTGCACGCGATCAAGTATTTGCCCAGTATGTTTTACCATGATGGAGTTCAGTTCTTCACGCACTCGCAAAATCTCGCGTGCGTGAATATCAATATCCGTGGCTTGCCCCTGAAAACCACCTAAAGGTTGGTGGATCATTATGCGCGCATGAGGCAGTGCGTAACGACTACCAGGCGCGCCCGCCGTCAACAATAGCGCTCCCATGCTTGCAGCTTGGCCAACGCAAACAGTACTTACTTTGGGCTTAATGAACTGCATGGTGTCGTAAATAGCCATCCCTGCTGAGACAGACCCGCCAGGGCTGTTAATGTACAGACTTATGTCCTTGTCCGGATTTTCGGATTCAAGAAACAATAATTGCGCCACAATAAGGTTAGCCATATAGTCTTCAACCTGACCGACTAAAAATATTACGCGCTCTTTTAATAAACGCGAGTAAATGTCGTAAGCACGCTCGCCGCGGCCAGAACTTTCCACGACCATGGGTACAAGTCCACCAGCGGCCTCGGGCGCGCCCCATTCAAGTGATCGCTGTGGCTTAAATATTTGCTTCATAATTCCTTAATCGTCCAGTATCAGTTCAGTGCCAGTATAGGGTTTAAGCTTGTCGAAATCTTCACAGATTAGCTTGCGATGTAGTCCAAAGCGAAGCGTATCACAGTCACGTAAAAAAACATGATGACGCGTCCAGTCCAATATGCGGACAATCCACACAATGACAAGCTTTTACGTAAAAATCCGACCCATAAAAAACGCCGACCAGGATTCTCCCACTCGGCGCTTTTGAGTTAACCAGCATAAACGCTAGTTAGCTTGGGGACAGTTTGACTAGAAACATAACCGTAAACCTAGCCAGGGCTGGCGAGTTCGACCTGCTTGTCGGCAACTTACTGCATTTTGAGAATTTCGGCTGCGGCTATTTTTTCATCGCTGGTTTTAGCTTTCTCGAGCAGCAGATCCACTACCTGCTCCTCAAGTACTAACGACTGAACCTGCGACAAAGCTTCTTGATTATTTTTATAGTAATTAATGAATCCGGCCGAATCTTCGTACGACGAGGCCATTTTTTGCAGTTTGGCATCCACACGCGCATCGTCTGGTTTTATGTCATTTGCTCGAACGACTTCCATCACGAGTAACCCGAGAGCAACACGCTTTTCAGCCTGAGGGCGCAGTGTCTCAAAGTCAGGGTTTGGCAAACTATCCAATATTTTTGGATCAATACCTTGCTGAATGATTTGATTCTTTTGCTCTTGCACCATGCGCGATGCTTCCGCTTTAACCATTTTCATCGGCAATTCCACCTTGTTCTGTTCAAGCAAGGCATCAAAAGCCCGTTGGCGCACCATTGCGCTCAACTGGCTCTCGAGATTAGTTTCTAGATTGGCCTTCACTTCGGCACGCAAATCAGCAACCTTGCCACCTTCAATGCCAAACGATTGAACAAACTCTTCATTGACCTCAGGTAATTGCGCTTCGGATACGGACTGAACAGTAACTTTAAACACCGCCTTTTTGCCACCGAGCTCTTCGTTGTAGTCTTTCGGAAAAGTCACTTTTACATCTTTTTCCTCACCCGCTTTCAAGCCCTTAACGCCGGCTTCAAAATCTTCTAGCATCTGGCCTTCGCCAATCACAAACGCATGACCTTCGGCTTTACCACCATCAAACTCAACGCCGTCTATGCTGCCAACGAAATCGATTACTGTGCGATCACCCGCTTTTGATTTGCGACTGACTTCCTTCCATGTGAGCTGCTGCTTGCGCATATTTTCAATAACACGGTCGATGTCAGCATCTTCAATTGAACTCACGGGTTTTTTAACTTTGATACCCGCTAAATCCAATTTAGCAAACTCAGGGTAGACATCAAACGTTGCGACATACGTGAAATCCTTACCTTTTTCCAACGAACTGGGAATAATGTCGGGCTGCACGGCTGGCACTACATCAGCTTCGGTCAGTGCCTTGTGCAAACTTGACTCAATTAACTCTGGCAAAACATCATTGGTCGCGGTGCCACGGTATTGTTGCTCAACGATCTTCATTGGCACTTTACCTGGTCTAAAACCTTGTATTTTAACCCGCTTGGATAATTGCTTGAGTCGACCCTGAATCGCCGCTTCCACTTGCTCCGCTGGGACGGCGACCGAGATTTTACGGCCGATGCTGCTGACTTTTTCTACAGATGTTGGCATCTTTTATACGCTTGAATGAGTTGAAGTGCTTGAAATTAGGGATACTGGATACAGCGCTATTACTGACCTACTCGCGCAAATTCTAAACCGCGCTCAGTAAATGCATTGCACACGATCAATGGAAACGGACATTGAATAAGTCCATTGAATGCGATCGCAGTATTTTAATATGCTCGCCACGAGCAAGGTATTTTTTTCGGAGCGCGATTCTATCACCGCCCTACCCGAGTTAAAAGGATTTAGCGTGCAATCTTAGCGTATATCCCAACCGTATCAGGCCAGCGCACGGTTAAGGCGGACGACCTAGATCAACTTAAGTAGGCCTTGAGAACACTAAAACCCGCAAACTTGACAGAGAAAAGTCGGAAACAATCCACGAAAAGGGTTGTTTAATCTATTATTAGAAGGTGTAACAGCACCATAAAATGGTGCGAGAGGAGAGACTCGAACTCTCACGCCGCAAGACACTGGAACCTAAATCCAGCGCGTCTACCAATTCCGCCACTCTCGCACTGCCTCACGCGACATTGCATCGTGCAAGTAAAAAATGGGGTGACTGATGGGGCTCGAACCCACGACCACCGGAATCACAATCCGGGGCTCTACCAACTGAGCTACAATCACCATTAATTTTTAATTTGACTGACGTACCCCCATGATACCGAATACATGATACCGAATAATTGTTGGAGATTCACATCTCACTTCACATTCAGTCTCGTGCAACCACGCTAGCCAACACCACCATTCAGCCACTGCAATTAAAAATTACGTCTTCGCAAACCTTGTCGTAGACCACCAAAAGCTGACTTAATAAAAAGCCTTTAGCTGACTTTAAAAACCCATTAGCTGACGTTCAAACTAGATTGAGCAGGAGGTTTGGCGCGCCCGACAGGAATCGAACCTGTAACCTTCGGCTTAGAAGGCCGTTGCTCTATCCAGTTGAGCTACGGGCACTCAACCCTTTTTAATTGCGAAATGGTCGGGGTGGAGGGATTCGAACCCCCGACCCTCTGGTCCCAAACCAGATGCGCTACCAGACTGCGCTACACCCCGATTAATTCGTTTGCATCGCGCTATCGCATATGACCAGCACCAATAATGATGTTGCTCAACGCGATGACTACTCGATACGTCCCAAATTCGCTGAGGCGCGACTATACTCACAGACCTGATTTGCGTCAACGGATTTAACCAAAAAAAGGGGGTTCACCAATTAAGCTTTTTGCGCCCCCCGCCTCTTGAAGTTTACAGATAATGCCCCTATTACAGTCGGTATCCAAGAGTAATCGCACAAAACGCCGCTAGGCCACGGAGCTGCAACATTTTTTGTGCGTTACGCTTTCAATCAGATCCAACCAGACGACGATTAAATTCATTATGAGCAAAGCCAAAACGAATAAGCCAAAGACCCACGCGTTTCAAACCGAAATAAGCCAGTTGCTTGATCTGATGATCAACTCACTGTATAGCCAAAAGGAAATATTTTTACGCGAACTTATATCTAACGCATCTGACGCAATCGACAAACGACGCTTCGAAGCGCTCACCGACGCAAGTCTACTTACCAGCGATGAGGAGTTAGCCGTTAAGATTGATATCGATTCTGACGCTAAAACGCTCACCGTCACAGATAACGGCATTGGGATGAGCCACGATGAGGTGATCGAAAATATCGGCACAATCGCGCGCTCGGGAACTAAGCGATTTGTACAGGCAATGCAAAGCGCGCAAGGTAAAGATCAAGAAGCTAGCTTTAATTTGATTGGGCAGTTTGGCGTTGGCTTTTATTCTGTATTTATGGTCGCAGACCACGTCATACTTGAAACACGCAAAGCCGGTAGCGATGAGTGTGTGCGTTGGGAATCGACAGGGAAAGGCGAATTCAGTATCAGCAAAACCAGTGACTTACCAGTAGGCACTCGCATAACGCTGCATCTGCGCGACGACGACAAAGAATTTTTAGAGGAATACCGCTTACGCCACATTATTAACACCTACTCAGAGCACATATCCTTACCCATCAAAATGTTGGCACCCGCGCCGCTGGCGGATGATGATGGCGACGAAAAGGCCTCCGAGTCTGCGCGTGAATACCAAACCGTTAACGCTGGCACGGCCTTATGGGCTCGCCCCAAAGCGGAAATCAGTGACGAGGAGTATCAAAAGTTCTATCAAGGCTTGAGCTACGATATGGAGCCGCCGTTGGCGACTTTACACCACCGAGTAGAAGGCAATCTGGAGTACACGTCGTTATTGTTTATCCCCAAGAAGGCGCCATTTGACTTATGGAATCGTGATAATCGCAAAGGCTTGAAATTGTATGTGCGGCGAGTTTTTATAATGGACGACGCCGAACACTTGTTGCCCAACTATTTGCGCTTTGTGAAAGGGGTGGTCGATGCGGTGGATTTGCCGTTGAATGTCTCGCGCGAAATACTACAAGGCGACCGCGACATTCAAAAAATCAAAACCCGCGCAGTCAATCGGGTACTTGAAGAACTTGCGCGTATTGCCAAAGAGGAACCTGATGCCTATCAATCCTTCTGGAAAGAGTTTGGTCAAGTTTTAAAAGAAGGCATGGTGGAAGACTTTGCCAATCGCGACAACCTTACGGGACTTCTGCGCTTTGCCTCGACCCACAACGATAACGAGACTCAATCGGTATCGTTGCAGGATTACGTTGGGCGTATGCAAGCCGACCAAGAATCCATCTACTACATCACAGCCGAAACCTATAGAGCCGCCAAAGGCTCGCCACATTTGGAAGTGTTTACCAAAAAAGGCATTGAAGTGCTTTTGCTCAGCGATCCAGTAGACGAATGGCTGGTAAACAGTTTAACTGAGTTTGACGGTAAGCCTTTAAAATCGGTCAGTAAAGGCGACTTAAGCTTGTCGGAGGACGAAAAGCAACAGCGCGACGAGCAACAAGAGTCGATGAGTAGCATTACCGACAAGCTTGCCGAAGCGTTGGGGGACACGGTCAAAGCAGTGCGACTAACCCACCGTTTAACCGAGTCGCCCGCGTGTTTAGTGGCGGATGAAAATGATCCGGGCGCGAACCTTGAGCGCATTATGAAAGCGATGGGGCAAGATGCGCCAACGAGCAAGCCGATTTTGGAAATCAATCCTGAACACGCATTGATCAAAAGCCTTAATTTAGACGATGAGTCGTTCGCCGATTGGGCACATGTGTTGTTTGATCAAGCTGCGCTCAGCGAAGGTGCTCAGCTCAAAGATCCTGCGAGCTATGTCAAGCGGGTTAATCGCTTACTCGCGGCTTAACGCAGCCCTGTTTCAAGGCTTCACCGCGAAGCGACTCTTCGCGGTGTCCTTGTAAACCGTACCCGCGGCAAATATTTGACCATTCATCGCAATATAAACACCCTCAGGTAAGCACTGTACTGCCCCGATGGCGGTACCTAAGTTAAACTCTGCGTCACTCTGCTTAAATATTGCGGGGGCCAAGGCCCCCGTCAGCACAATAACTTTGCCGGCCAATTGTGCGCCCCCCTGAGCCTGCAAATACTCAGCAGTAATGGGCATGGTGTCCGTGCCATGAGTCACTACTATACGGTGCTGTGGCGCGGCGGCTATGGCACTGAGAAGCAATGCGCGATCCTGCTCAGACATCTCTAAACTGTCTTTGGCCATAACCGATGTTACCGTGGCATCAATATTGGTCGGCAGACCTGCCAACAGAGATTTAACGGCGGGTGAACCTACCTCGTACTGACTGTTTGCATCAAAATAGATTTTATCGATGGTTCCGCCAACGCAAAAAAAATGAATATTTAACATAGTGTAATCAGCCTGTTTGCTAGTAAGAGTAAGCGCTTACATATTGTGAGCTCTATAACTGCGGGGGCAGTGCCAAATGGCCTGTTTTAACCCAAATAATGGTCTCTTCTTGCACAAATGGACAGTGCTGAGACATGTGCGGACTGCGAATCCATGTGCCCGCCCCGTACACCCCAAACTCGTCTTGGAATGTTCCAGAGAGCACCAGTATTTCTTCGCCACCAACATGATAATGTGGTTTGAAGCGTTCACCCGCTGGCCATTTAACTAGGGCCGTATGCTCAGTGCCATACGAGTGTAAGGGCATAACCTCTAAGTCGCCTTGCCCTGGCAACCACGCGGCAGTGCGAGTGTCGATGCTGACCGGAGCGCCGTCGCCCTCTTGAAACTGACACAGCTTAACAAACAGCACGCAACCTGCTTGGCTAAAGGGTGCGTGGCCAGTGCCAGCTGGATTGCGAAAATAATGACCCTGCCCATAGTCGCCGGTCTCATCCGAGAAGATGCCACTGAGCACTAGAATCTCTTCGCCTCGCGGATGCGTATGCCGACTAAATTTTGCACCGGCCGCATATCGGACAATGCTGGTTGCGAGCCCAGCTTCGCGGTGCTCGCGGGCCAATGGCTTGCGTTCTACTCCAATAGCGGGACTAGACACCCAAGGCAGCGTATGCGAGTTCAACACTACACGGCGCGTAAAGTCCATATGCAGGTGACTATCAGGATGACGATCGGATTTAAGCAAAACAGGTATTAGCGGTTCGATTAATGCACAACAACTGTAGCACTAAGCACATCACATTAAGGTGGCGCTCGCCACGCCATAACCTATACAGAGCATGAGCACCATCCATACGGGCATCCGCGCATAACGCAACAAGCCGAATATTAAACCGGCAAAGACGAGATCGAGTCCGCTGTGCAACGCACTGGGAGCCACAAAGTCCAACAACGCAGACGCCAGCAACCCCACCACTACCGCATTGACTCCAGCCATTAGAAAATGAATGCTAGAGATCTCACTGAACCGACTCCAAGCTGGCAGCAGACTGGCCAACAACAAAAACCCAGGCACAAAGATCGCCAAGGTGGCGACTAACGCTAAGCCGACGGCGCTGGGTAGGCTTCCCGCCGTAGTGGTCAGCCCGATATCAGCCCCTAGAAATGTTGCAATGGTAAACATGGGTCCAGGCACTGCCTGCGCCGCGGCATAAGCGGTAAGCAATGTGTCCTGCTCCACCAGCGAATCCAGTCGTTCAAACAATAATGGCAATACCACGTGTCCGCCACCGAAGGTGCTTGCGCCAACCTGAAAAAATGATGCAAACAAATTGCTATTCAAGTTGGTAGGAGTAAAGCTGAGGATGTACCAAGAGCTCGCCAATAAAATTAAAAACAATCCCGCTGGAAGCCAAGCTATGCGCCCACCGTGCGGATTCGAGCGAACCTCTCCTGCAGCGGGTGGTACATGATGCGGCGCGTGTCTGCCGCGCTGATAGAGGTAATACACCATGCCGCCAAGCAGCATGGGAATCAACGGATTAATGGAAACGGGTAAAAAGACAAACACACCCATACCAAGCACCGCCAACAGCATTAAAAAATAGCCACGGCAGAAAGTCAGAAACATCGTCAACACCGCATCGGCAACGATCACCAAGGCGGCGAGCTTAAGACCCGCCACAACCATCAAGGTAGCCGCATTGGCCGCTGTAACGGAAGTCGTATAAAACGTTGGAAAGAATACAATGCTGGCAAGACCGAGCATGATAAGCAAAGACGGCAAGGTAAAGCCGATAAAGGCTGCCACCGCCCCCGCCAAGCCCGCGCGATGATGCCCAATTGCAAAACCCAACTGACTCGACGTTGGGCCGGGCAATATGTTGCACAAACCTAATTTATGCATGAAGTCTTGCTCACTTAACCACCCTAAACGCTCAACAAAAGTGGTTTTAAAATACGCCACATGGGCTACCGGCCCGCCGAACGAGACACAGCCCAGCACCAAAAAACGCAACAACACTTCCATCATTTTGTTTTGCGGCCGGCGAATAGATGGCCAGCTTTTCTATACGCTGCTTTTAAGTCGCGCTTGCGCAACTGGCCTTGGGTGCAATTGAGACTCGGGTCAATTATTAAACGACCATTCATTGCGCCCCTACCTAACAACATTCTATGACCCATAGAGTCGCGATTGGAAAGCGTTACTTCAATGAGCCAAGTTTGCTCTCCCAGTTGCAGTGGCGTTTTAATAACGTACCTCGACTCAGCTTCACCGCTCGAACTGCGCACCACACGCTGGTCGCTAACCCGTTGCTCACAGGCAATAGTAATATCCAGATCATCAACCAAAGGATGAACATCAAAACGTATCCATTTTTGTCGGCCTTTCTTGAAGGGTTCGATATTAAAGGCGTGGATCGAGGACGTTTTAGCACCCGAGTCAACCCGCGCTTTAATCGCGGGCACATTGAGCTCGGGAAACGCACACCATTCTGCGCGACCAATAATAGTTTTATCACTCATAGAGTTGCTACCAACATTAGCGCAAAGCTAAAACAAGCAGTCCGATAGCCACTGACGGGTTGCGTTCGGTTGAATAACCGCATCAATCTCCAACACCGTTGCCACTTCAGTCGCCGCTCCGCGACGATACTGCTCGGCCACCAAATCATTAAATAGCTCTGTGCGCTGCGCTTCAGGCTCGGCCGCGGCAAGCTCCTTTTTAAACCCGAGCCGAACGGCGCCTTCTAAACCCATGGCACCGAATTCGCCGGTTGGCCACGCGATAACGGCATCAGGCATCTTGGTACTGCCGCCCAACAAGGCTTGACCACCGAGACCGTAACATTTGCGCACCACCACCCCTACAGAGGGTACCTGCAACGCCGCTCCACTGCCAAACAACAGCGCAAGTTCACGCACAGCTCCGAGCTGCTCGTGCTCTGGACCAACCATAAACCCTGGCGTGTCACAAAAGATCGCAATGGGTATGTTCCAAGCATTACACAAATCTAGAAATTCGGCGCTTTTGCGCCCAGCGGCGACGTCAATAGCGCCGCCATTGACCGAGCAATCGCTGGCGAGTACGCCCACAGGCGAGCCGTTTAGTCGCGCAAACAAGGTTTTCACCGCGCCACCATAAGCGCTGCGTAGCTCCAAAATGCTGTCGTCATCGAAAACCGCCGCT
>CAYOXK010000056.1:0-2361 GCA_964407915.1 uncultured Gammaproteobacteria bacterium | reverse complement strand
TAACACATCTAAAATGGCATAGGTCAGGCGGCGGTTAGCAGGCATAAGCGTGTTGAGATCACGTTGCGACGTATGCGTATAGGGCTGTACCGAGCGACACAAATAGCCCAGCACTTGCTTGGCCAGCTTTGCCGCGTGCACTTCGTCATCAGCGACCAAGTCCAACACGCCATTACTGGACTGCACATCAACTGGTCCAATCTCGGTTGGTTTAAAATCGCCCAAGCCTCCGCCTGAGATCATAGCGGGACCAGCCATGCCGATCCAAGAGTTGCGCGTACCAATACGAATATCCGCTGCGCCGAATAGGGCCGCGTTACCCGCAAAGTTGTAACCATTGCCTACGGCAATACGCGGTACCACATTGCGCAACCGTGCCCAGTTAGAAAACGTTGTGCAACCAAGACCAGAATTGATGTGGAGAACATCGGTATCACCTGGTCGCCCACCACCACCTTCGGTATACATAATGATGGGTGTACTCTGTTGTTCAGCTACCGCGAGCATGCGATCAATTTTGGCGTGATGATAATAGCCTTGCGTACCCGCCAGCACTGAATAGTCATTAATGATAAAACTTGTTTTTATAGTGGACAGCTCACAAGATGAGCCATTTGTTGTAAACGGGGTCACTTGTGCAATGCCAGTAATCACGCCATCAGCCGCCGTACTCTCACGCAATTGCTCTTTACTATAACGGGCAGTTTGGGCCGCGACGGCCAAACGCCCATATTCCTTGAATTCTAGGGGATTGCAATACAGCGCTAAATTTTCGCGCGCCGTTAAGTAACCACGCGCGTGGCGCTTACCGACCGCAGTGGCGCGCAGCTCATCACCTGCAAGCGCATGCAAGCGCTCGGCTTCCGCCGCCAGACCTGCGTTGACGTGAGGTTCTGCTGAAAGCGGTAAGGCAGGTTTAGCGCTAGAGACATTTTCGCTGTCTTCCGACACCGTGAACAGTATGTCACCGCGCGCGACCGACTCATTACTACGCACCGATAAACCGGCAATACGTCCACTCAGCTCCGCGTCTACCTTAACCTGCACCTTCATTGACTCGAGGATCAGTACGGTTTGATCTTGCACAACAAAGTCGCCATTAGACACAAGCACTGTAACAACTTTACCAGCCAACGGAGCAACGTGAGACTTCATACAGAGTGTATTAATGTTACTTATAATGAGAGTTTAGCAGATGAGCACGGGGGCTCGATAACAGTTTGCACTAGAACGCGTAGTACTAATTGCGTTGCTGAGCCAGTACCTATCATCGCGAGTTGTACAGAGTAAGCCTTTCACCTATACTTTCGCGTATGGCTGCCGAGAGCACACATTCAAGAATTTATCGAGTAACTCAGCCCGCATTATCGCGGCGCAGGGCGATTCTTCAATTGTGTATGCTGAGTCTTCTGCTCAACGGCATAATGCCAATATTCGCAAGTGGCTCGTCCAGCTTTGATCAAGTACTCATATGCACGTCGCAAGGGTATCGTTGGGTTGATCTCGCCACGGTGTCAGACAGCCCCACGAGCGGCGATGTACGTTGTGCTTACTGCATAGCCGCTACCGACGACCACTCACTCGATGCGACGAGCGCAGAGACTGTTGCTGTATACGATCTGCGTTACCGCGCCCTCCTTGTGGCGGCTAGTATCGACGCCTTAAGTGGTAGCTCGCCCGCTTTTTATACACTTACTCGCGCCCCACCCATTCCTCTCAGTTAGATCACTTTTTAGTAGCGCCTGGCCTTAGCATTGACGTCCAACCTGATGAGCGTACGCACATCAGGTCTGGTTTACGTATCGCGCATGTATCTTTGCACGCTTAATTGCTGCCTTTAAGGCTGCGTTAAGCGCCGAATTGAGGAAAAATTTGTGAAAACCCTGAACACATTGTCGCTTGTGGCACTTATCGCTTCGAGCTCACTTTCTGCCATGGCGCAGCACACAGACATTGAAGAAATTATCGTGAGTGAAACCCATACTAAAAGGGTTTTGTATATAGCAGACCAGCTCGTGGTACTACCCGACACCGCGCAGCTACTGAAAAAAGTACCAGGCGCAAATGTGAATGGTAATGGCCCATTAACCGGCATACCTCAGTATCGCGGCCTATACGGCCCGCGCATTGCTGTGGTCGTTAATGGTATGAGTATAGCGCCCGCTGGGCCGAACTGGATGGATCCTCCCCTTTCTTACGCAGCTCCTGCTCAACTGGTAAAACTAGAAGTGTATAGAGGCATCGCGCCCGTCAGCATCGCGCAAGAATCGATTGGCGGCGCAATAGTGAGCGAGACGTCGTTTGGTGACTTTGGGTCCAGCTCCTCTATAGAAACAAGTGGATTGCTATCGGCGTCTAGCC
>CAYOXK010000055.1:12609-18593 GCA_964407915.1 uncultured Gammaproteobacteria bacterium | reverse complement strand
TGACCCCAAAATCTGGTTCCAGCCATTCATTTACTGCTAGACGACAACGGCTAACCCATATCAAGGCGTTGTTAGTTTTTCAACGCGTCGCGAATTTCTGTTAATAATTTCACTTCATCAGATATTACCGCCTCTGGCGTAGGGGTCGCTGCTTCGGCGCGTTTAGCGGCGTTCATCGCTTTAATCACCATGAACAAGGCGAATGCAACAATTACGAACGTCACTACTGCGTTAATAAATAGCCCGTAATTAATTGTGACTGCGCCGGCTTCTTGTGCTGCCGCTACCGTGTGGTAAGTGGCGTCTGCGGCGCCACCGCTTATCACTAAAAATAGATTTGAAAAATCCACGCCGCCCGTTAGAACGCCCACTACCGGCATAATGATGTCATCCACCAAAGACTTTACAATGGTGCTAAATGCAGCACCAATCACAATACCCACAGCCATATCCACAAAGTTGCCTTTCATGGCGAAATCTTTAAATTCTTTAAACATAGTGTTCTCCAAGTAGAGCAGAGGGTAGTCCCCAGATAGGTGAATTAAGGTTGATTATTAGCTGAACGACCACTCGCCTAATTGTAAGAATTTTCTCACAAAGATGTCAGCTAAATATGGGTCGGATTGCCTGCCGATGCGCCGACTACAATAACAACTCGACTTTGGCGGCTTTTCGGAACACACTAGTAGAGCCTTGCAAAAATGTACGAATGTCTAATAAAGGCAATTTTTGCGCTTGCTGTGGATTTCACAGCGAAGCCACTACCGAGGATTTCAATATGCCGTATAACAGCTTAGATCTAAGCGATTTCATGCAGGGCCTGCAACGCCGCAACCCTGGCGAAACAGAGTTCCATCAGGCCGTCGAAGAGGTGGCCGCCACCATCCTACCGTTTATCGTCGACAAACCTCGTTACCGAGACGCGCAAATACTCGAACGAATGTGCGAACCCGATCGAATTATTAGTTTTAGAGTGGCGTGGGAAGACGATGACGGCAATGTTCGTGTTAACCGTGGTTACCGAGTTCAGTGCAACAATTCAATCGGGCCGTACAAAGGCGGCATTCGATTTCATAAAAATGTTACAGCGAGTATTTTGAAATTCCTGGCATTTGAGCAGACTTTTAAAAACAGCCTAACAGGCCTGCCGATGGGTGGCGGTAAAGGCGGGGCTGACTTTAATCCGCAGGGCAAATCAGATCGTGAAGTAATGCTGTTTTGCCAGGCGTTTATGACAGAGTTATTTCGACACATTGGTCCAAACACCGATGTGCCTGCGGGTGATATCGGCGTGGGCGCACGCGAGATCAGCTACATGTTTGGCCAATATAAACGCCTCAAGAATGAGTTTGTGGGTATTCTAACGGGCAAAGGGCTCGAGTTTGGAGGCAGCCAGATTCGTACAGAAGCCACTGGTTATGGTTGCGTATATCTAGCTGAAGACATGCTTGGCCAACACGGTAGATCCTTGGATGGGCAAATCGCCATCGTTTCTGGTTCTGGTAATGTAGCGCAGTACACCTGCGAAAAAGCCACCGAGTTGGGTGCTAAAGTAGTGACCCTCTCAGATTCCTCTGGATTTATCTACGATAAGAATGGCATCGATGCGAGCAAATTGGCTTTTGTTAAAGAATTAAAGGGCGTGAAACGCGGTCGAATTTCAGAATATGCCACGGAGTTTGGCGCAGAGTTCCATGCTGACAAGAGTCCTTGGGGCGTGAGCGGTGATATTGCGTTTCCGTGTGCCACCCAAAACGAGATTAATATCGACGACGCTAAGATCATGATTAAAAACGGTATTTCAGCTGTTTGCGAAGGCGCGAACATGCCAAGCTACAAAGCCGCGATTGATGCTTTTCAAGACGCCAATGTGTTGTTTGCTCCGAGTAAAGCGGCCAATGCTGGCGGTGTGGCCGTATCGGGTCTAGAAATGACTCAAAACAGCATGCGTTTGTCTTGGGAGCGAGAAGAGCTTGATGGTCGTCTGCGCAAAATTATGAATAATATTCACCAAAATTGTGTGCGCTACGGAGAGAACGATCGCGGTAACAATCAAACTGATTACGTTAAGGGCGCTAACATCGCGGGTTTTATTAAAGTGGCCGATGCCATGTTGGCTTATGGCGTAATGTAGTTTGGCTCAGCGTCATACTCTCGGTGTCATACTAAGGCACAACGACCGTGTGCGTGTAGGTAATTCGGCAACCTAAGAAGTGTAAATCTAGATTGCTGACAGGTACTGCCGTTAGCTCAAGCAACACCACCACACCATAATAGTAATTTTGATTATCTATTATCGGAGAACTGATAGAGGCGGCTGAGTACTCGATGGCTTCGGCAGAGTTGCCATTGCCTTCAGTGCCCATAACGGTCGCGGGTATTAATTCCTCCCTTTCAGAACCTGTAATATGTTTCCTCCAAAACCGGAACTTAGAATTTTGATTTGCAAAGCTGGCAGCCGTCGAATTGTCTAAATTGTAGCAACTCACATCATCGACGACAGCACCCTGAGGCAATTGCACAGGCGCTGCAAACCCTCCAACATTGGTGCTTCTTGGCACCATATATTCCCCTGAATTAATAAACACATCGGGTTGACCAGGCTGAAACAAAGTGGGGACAAACGCTATAGGCGGAAGCGACAAGTACGAGGTTTGCGCTTGCAGACTACCACCGCCTAGCGGCACAACTACGACCTTTTCTGCAGCAAAAGAGTTGACACTGATTGCCAAAAGCGTTGCAAAAATTGTGATTGCAAATTGGTACTGTTTCATTTTTCTTCTCGTAGATTACGTGGAGGGGTTGAATGCCTATGAGGTTACGCTTGATATATAGTCATGTTTTCTAAAACAATTCGAACTCAATTTTAACGGTACCAAGTCAGAAACAATATGTTAACAGTTTAGGGGGGGGGTAGTTCAAGGTGTCAACTCATCGGAAGCTGCTTTTCTAGAGTAATACTGAGGCACCTAGATAGACCCTCCGATTTTCGAATCACATTGATAGGTCGCCCACTTTTTTGCTCGTGAGCGCGATCGGCTCATCCCTAACGACTCGTAAACTGTTAACTTCCGAACGCACCGCGTTTCGCGTTGCTTTGCTAAGCTAGTTAAAGCACGTATTATTGGAGCTCAATCAAGCAAGAATATGGGTTTTAATGATGCGTAGATTTTTTCTTTATGCCGGCTTAGCGTTGGGCGTGTTGGTCGCTGTAATATTGGTGCGTACTTGGAGCTTTGGTACGGCTTCGCAGGCGCTTCCCGAGCTAGTCTCATTACCAGTTGATGAAGCCCGCGTGGTGCGCAATATGTCGGAGGCGATCACGTTTGAAACAATCTCCACGGGCGATGCCGAAACGCAACAGGTGGAGCCGTTTACAGCCTACGTAGAGTGGGCACGTACAGCTTACCCAGAGGTGCACGCACAGCTCGGCTTAGAACTCATCGCCGACCACTCCATGCTATTTACATGGCAAGGCAGCGATCCCACGTTACAACCCATTTTACTCACCGCGCATTACGATGTAGTGCCGATTGCGCCGGGCACAGAAGACGATTGGACCCATCCACCGTTCGCGGGCGAAGTGGCAGACGGCTATGTATGGGGTAGGGGAGCGCTGGACGATAAAAGCGGCATGATCGCAATGCTCGAAGCCGTCACCATGCTGCTAGCCGAGGGATTTACCCCACAACGTACCATTTACCTGAGCTTTGGGCATGATGAAGAAGTAGGGGGAGATCTAGGCGCGGCTGGGATTACCGAACATTTACGGGCCCAAGGCGTGCAACTCGCCTGGTCGCTCGACGAGGGCTCATTTGTAACCGACGGCGTCGTGCAAGGTGTGGATAAATTGGTTGCCCCCATTAATGTCGCCGAAAAAGGCTGGGCGAATTACGACCTTGTTGCGCACGGGCCTGGCGGCCATTCATCCATGCCAGCAAAAGAGGTCGCGGTAGACATCTTAGCGCAAGCGCTGGTCAAGATTCGCGCCAACCCTATGCCAGGTGGCTTAGACGGCTTGAGCGGCGAAATGGTTGACGGCATTGCACGCAATAGTTCGTTTTTGCTTAGAATGCTTGCCGCCAATAAGTGGCTGTTCGGCGGCTTGATTGAGCAACAACTTGGCAAACAGCCCAGCGGCAACGCTATGCTGCGAACCACCATAGCACCGACTATTTTGCGGGCTGGTGTTAAAGTAAATGTCATTACACCCACCGCCCAAGCCACGATCAACTTTCGCTTGCATCCCCGTGATACACCCGAAGGCGTAGTGGCACATCTAACTCGTGTTATTAACGATGAACGGGTGGAGATTACGCTGCACGAGGGGCAAGACCCGAGCATGGCATCGAACGTGTCGTCGTGGCAAAACGAGCCCTTTGCGTTGCTAAAACGCGTTACACAGCAAGTGTATGGCGATGTGGTCGTGGTGCCGGGCATCACGGTGGCGGGCACCGATACCAAGCATTACAGCAAGATAGCGGACGATTCGTATCGGTATCAGTACATGGTGGTTACTGCGGAAGACTTGAGTGGTTTTCATGGCACTAACGAGCGCGTAGCAATCAGCAGCTTGGTAAAAGGCACTTCAGCCTACTACTTGCTAATGCAACAAGGCGCCGGCGGATAAACCGCTGTGCGCCTTGGCTAGTTAAATTGCAGGCGGTACAATTCGGCCGAATGGGTATTGAGCCACGCTTTCGCCTCTGTGTGCCGAGGATAATGCGTGGTAACCAATCGCCAAAACGCGGGCGAATGGTTAAACACGCGAATATGCGCAAGTTCGTGCACGATTACGTAATCGATCACCGCCGTGGGCGCAAACATCAGCCGCCAATTAAAGCTTAAATTAGCCCGCCGGTCGCAGCTTCCCCAACGCCGTTTATAGTCTTTCGCGACGATCGAGCGCGGCTTTAAGTTCATCTCTTGCGCCCAATCAGCGCTGCGCTGCGCAATGTGCTCGGTGGCGAGCGCCATCAAGCAGGTACGCAGTTTGCGTTTAGCCGCGAGTTGCGGATTAGCATTTCGCCCCACAGGCACAATAAGACGCCGGTGTGCATAATCGAGTGTCGCTTGGCCAGCTCGTGTAAAGTCGTAGTGCAAACGCACCGTGTCGGCAAACACGCGCAGCGTCATGCCATTGAAGGGCTCAATAGGTGGCAACGGGGCGGGTAAGGATTGCGCATGGCGGTCTAGCCAATGCTCTTTGCTCTTCGCAAAGGCGAGCAGTGTCTTGAGCGCACTACGGAGAGGGCTGCGTAATTTGATACCTGCGCCAGTAATCTCTAAGGCAATACGCCTGCGCCGTGCATTTCGCACGATTTCGATGCGGTGTTGCCCAATTTGTAGAACTTCGTTAGCCATTAAGCGGATTGCCTGCCACTACTTTTCCTGCCGCTACGAAGCAGCATAACTGTGTACGTCACGATCAAACTTACTCCTAGCCATTAAAAGTAATTAGAAGGTTATTAATCAGCATTAACTGTCATTAAAATGCGCCAAAAAGGCGTCCACTACCGCAAAACGATCCGCTATCTCTGGCAATTGTTTCGACAAACTCAAATTGTGCGGTCCTGAAAATCGATACAAAGATGGTTGCGCGGCGACAAGTTGCAAGAGCTGCTCAAAATTAATTTCCGGCTCTTCGCCAAACTTAATAATAGCGCCCTTTGGACCCGCTTCAATAGTGGTAATACCTAATCTTGCAGCGCCCAGTTTTAACGCGGCAATCTTGAACAGATTTTTAGCCGCATCGGGCAATAAACCAAAACGATCAACACACTCCATCTCAAGTTCGTCTAACACCCTACGACTCGGTGCGCTCGCAATGCGCTTGTACATGCTCAAGCGAATATGCACATCGGGCACGTACGCGTCGGGGAAGCGGGCGGGTAAATTCAGATTAATCTCTACATTGTCGACACTGCTTTGCGCCACGTCCTCTTCGAGTGCCGGCTCGCCGCGTTTGCGTCGGCGTCGGCCCT
>CAYOXK010000055.1:10208-12599 GCA_964407915.1 uncultured Gammaproteobacteria bacterium | reverse complement strand
CTGAATGGTTTTAATGGCTTGCTCTAAAAAGTTAGAGTACATGCTATAGCCAATCTGATCGATTACACCGCTTTGCGATTCGCCTAGCAATTCGCCAGCACCGCGTATCTCAAGGTCTTGCGACGCTAACGCAAATCCCGCCCCCAAAGTATTGAGTGCTTCGATGGCCTCAAGGCGCTTGCGCGCATCGCTCGTGATGGCGTTAATAGGTGGCGTAATCATGTACGCATACGCTTGGTGATGCGAGCGGCCCACACGACCTCGTAATTGGTGCATTTGCGCCAAGCCAAAGCGATCAGCACGATTAATAATAATGGTGTTCGCGCTGGGTATATCAATTCCGCTTTCAATGATGGTGGTACACAGCAACACGTTAAACCGTTGATGATAAAAATCGCGCATCACCGATTCAAGCTCGCGCTCGCCCATTTGGCCATGGCCAATTTTAATACGCGCCTCGGGCACTAGGTCTTCGAGCTGCTCGCGAATCTTGTTAATGGTGTTTACTTCGTTGTGCAAGAAATACACTTGGCCACCACGTCTAATTTCGCGTGTAATGGCTTCCTTGAGCGTTTGGTCGTTCCATTCGCGTACAAAGGTTTTTACCGACAACCGAGTTTTCGGGGGCGTGGCAATAACCGAAATATCGCGCAAGCCGCTCAGCGCAAAGTTTAGCGTGCGGGGGATAGGCGTAGCGGTTAACGTGAGGATATCCACTTGGCTACGCAAGCGTTTGAGCTGCTCTTTTTGCCGCACCCCAAAGCGATGTTCCTCGTCAATAATCAGAAGGCCTAAGTCTTTGAATTTAATGTCTTTTTGAATAAGCTTATGAGTGCCTACGGCAATGTCTACTTGGCCTGAGAGCAAACCCTCAACGGCCTCCTGAGTTTGCTTGGCACTGCGAAAGCGCGAGAGCAGCTCAATACGCACGGGCCAATCGGCAAAGCGGTCGGCAAAATTATCATAATGCTGCTGAGCCAGTAGGGTAGTGGGTACTAAAATAGCCACTTGCTTGCCACCTGCAACCGCCATGTAGGCCGCTCGCAGCGCAATTTCGGTTTTGCCAAAGCCTACATCACCACACACTAAGCGGTCCATGGGTTTGGTCGACACCATGTCGTCGATTACGTCGTCGATCACTTGCATTTGATCGGCGGTCTCTTCAAACCCAAAGCCGGCCACAAAAGCCTCGTAACTCTCATCAACGGGAGGAAAAGCATATCCAACTCGGGCGGCGCGCAAGGCCTGTACTTCGAGTAGCTCCGCGGCAATGTCATAAGCCTTTTCCTTGGCTTTGCTGGTGAGCTTAAGCCAAGTATCGCTGCCCATCTTATGCAGCGGCGCTGTTTCGGGCGTACCGCCCACATAACGCGAGACTTTGCCTAATGACAGTACGGGTATGTAGATTCGGTCGCCACCTTGATACTCAACCACGGCAAATTCATTGTCATCGGCACCAATAGTCAGCGCCTCTAACCCACGATATCGGCCCACCCCGTGATCTTCATGCACAATCGGATCGCCAATTTTTAGCTCGGCTAACGACTTAATAATGGCATCTGGGTCGCGGTTTCTTTCGGAACGTCGCCGTGGCGCCACTGTTTGGCGGCCATATAGTTCGGCTTCGGTCACAATCTGAATATTTAATTCATTAAAAGTCGCGCCACGGTCTAGGGAGCCAACCACCATACCGAGTTGCACATCGCTGGCGAAAAACGCAGCCCAATCATCCATCAGCGCAGGCGCTAAGTGATGTTGCTTGAGTATGCCCATCAAGCTTTCGCGGCGGCCTGCAGACTCGGCCACGATGAGTGTGCGCATGGCACAGTTTTGCAATTGCGTTACAAACTCAGCATAGGGCGTCTCGCTGCGTAAATTTAGATTAAATACCGGTGGGGCGCTTACCTCAAATTGGTAGGCGTGTTTGTCGTTGGCGAGCTGCAAAAGCGCAGCATGGGCACGGCTAAAGCGTTTAAATTCTCCATAAACATCAGACTGCGCTAAGAATAATTCTTTGGGGGCTAGTGGCGGCCATTCTTTAACGAGCTGAGCATTCTCGTAACGGTTTAATGCCTCTTGGTACAAAGCATCGATGTTCTCGAGCGCCGCACCTAGACACACAAATTTGGCATCCGCCGCACAATAGTCAAAAAAGCTCGATAATTTTTCGAAAAAGAGCGGCAAATAAAACTCAATTCCAGGCGCGCTCATGCCATCGCTCACGGCATTGTAGATCTGCGCCTTTTTGGCATCGCCATCAAAATAGGCACGAAATGCTTGCCGAAACTGCTGTACGCCAGCGTCGTCTAAAGGGAACTCGCGCGCGGGCAGTAACTCAAACGCGTCTAAACTTGCGGTAGAGCGCTGCGTTTCGGGATCGAAATAGCGGAT
>CAYOXK010000055.1:4701-10198 GCA_964407915.1 uncultured Gammaproteobacteria bacterium | reverse complement strand
GACTCGATCGTAGTATCGAACAGGTCGAGCCGAAAAGGCTGCTCGGCACCGCTCGGGAACACATCAATAATGCCGCCCCGAAATGCAAACTCGCCGGCAGCCATCACTTGCTCTACTGAATAATATCCGCCATCGATGAGCTGCTCGCGCAGTGCCTCGGTATTGATTTCTTGATTCACACGCAATGCAAAGCTATTGCCTAACACGTACTGAGCAGGCGGCAAGCGTTGCATCAATGCCGAGGCAGGCAGTACGTAAATGCCTTTAGTACCGGTGGCGAGCTTGGTAAGCGTGGCTAAACGCTTAGAAATAATATCTTGATGGGGCGAAACGCGGTCGTAGGGTAGGCACTCCCAATCGGGAAACTCAAACACTGGGGTACGGTCGCCAAAGAATACCAACTCCAGCAGAATGGCTTGCATGCCAGCCGTATTCTCGGCAACCACAATCACTTGCCCATGATGGTTGGCGAGCGACTGAATCGCTAGCGCAGGCGCACAGCCTTGTAGGCGCCGCCAATAAACAACGTCGCCTTGCTTGGGAGAAAGCGTAGGATTAAGTAAAGATGTCACGATAAGCGCTCGCAGTTTAAAACGGGCGCGAGTTTACCACTCTCTTAGGGGCTTTTAATGAAGAAATGCAGTTGAACGGCAGGCTACTTGAGCGTCAGCGCCCAAGAAGCCAGTTTTTGGGCGGGTGAGACAGGGTAACGCATCCACTCATAGTGATCCGCGCGTGAGCTACCCAAGGCATGCGGATCGAACAAATGACGACGCCAATCGCTTGGGTTGAGTTTCTCCACTAAATGTCGAGTTGCAACGAGCGGCGCAAACGTGTCCCCCGAAAAATTAAGGCTCATGACGGGCACTGTTACATCGCCAAGACGCGCCTCGTAGCCAATGTGCTTTATGTGTTGATTAGCACCAGCGCGACTAGCCCGAGTATTCGTGCGGGGGTGCAAATCGTAGCGTCCCGTCCAAGATGATCGAGCCCAGTCGGCAATTACGCCACGGGCTTCTAAACCACCAAAGCCAATCGATTTACCCGGGAAATAGCCCAAGATCTTGGCGAGCAGCGCACTAAATTGCGTAAACAGCAACAAGCCATACGAACTCGGAAATGGCCAGTTCTTATAGAATATTGAACACGAGGCTATAAGGCCTAAGCCGCATGGCATTGGTAGCGTGATTGCGTCTTGCTGTTCCGCCAGCCTAAGCTGCGCCGAAGCCAAATACAGAGCACTCAATTGCCCGCCGAGGCTATGACCCGTTAGGATTACGGGCGCGTTACCGAAATCGCTTCGCACAACCGCAAGGGCCGCTGGAAACTCTTGCTCAATAATCGTGTGGTACGAAAAATTGACACTGCGAGATGCGCGCAGCGAGCTGTCGCCAACGCCGCGTAAATCAAAACAGGCCGCGTGTACGCCCGCTGCATTCAGTGCTTGGCAAAAAGGGATATATTTGCGCGCAGGCACGCCCATGGCGGGCACAACGACCACTACGGGAGTGAGCGCAGCGGCTGCGTCGCTTTGATGCGTACTGTTATCCGAGCTTTTATTCGGACTTTGCTGCGTGCTACGAAACAAGTGCAACACATTGCGTGCACCGTCATCACACTCAAATGCAATAGACTGAGGCGAGAGCTCGACCGAATTCATTGGGGCTCCCTCATCGCACCGTACCGATAGCAATTCCTTAGCACTACCAAAGACTCGGTTGCTCGGCCTCTAAGCCATACCATTCGGGAAAAAACAGCAATGTAGCCAATACACCCAATTGAATCAGAATAAACGGCACCACTCCACGGTAGATGTCCACCGTTCTTACTTCCGGTGGCGCCACGCCCTTCAAATAAAACAAGGCAAAGCCAAAGGGGGGCGTTAAAAACGATGTTTGCAGATTCATCGCAACTAAAATGGCAAACCAAATGTGATTAATGCCCAAGGCTTGCACTGCCAAAAACACGAGTGGCAGCACAATATACGATATCTCGATGTAATCTAAGAAGAAGCCAAGCAAGGTGATTACGAGCATTATGATAATCAAAAAGCCCCATTTGTCGCCCGGAATGCTGAGCAGCAGAGACTCAACTTGCTCTTCACCGCCAGTATAGGAAAAACCCATCGAGAAAATGGACGCACCCAACAGCACGGCAAATACCATCGCCGTGATTTTGATGGTCTCGATTGCACTGTCCCACAACATCGCGAACGAAAACTTACGATACGCAACAGCCAGCGCTACCGCGCCGACACAACCGAGCGCCGACGATTCGGTAGGGGTCGCAATGCCATTAAAAATTGAACCAAGGACCACCAGAATTAATAATAGAGGCGGGACCACGGCAACAAGCGCTTGCATAATAAGACGGCTCTGCGACAGCGTAGGGTCGCGTTCAACCCGTGGGGCAGCGGCGGGGTTAAGCAGCGCAAACACCAGCACATACGCAATATACGCGCCAATCAACACCAAACCTGGCAGTAGTGCTGCGCGGAACAGATCGCCCACAGGCACGCTGAGCACATCACCTAAAATGATTAAAACAATGGAAGGCGGAATTAATTGCCCGAGCGTGCCGGCGCCGCTAATGGTGCCCGTAGCGAGTGATTTGTCGTAGCCATTGCGCAGCATTACGGGTAAAGAGATTAGACCCATCGCGACGACGCTTGCGCCCACCACACCAGTTGAGGCGGCCAGCAAAGCACCCACTAAGATGGTCGAAATGGCGAGTCCGCCGCGCACCGACCCAAATAACTGCCCCATCGACTCCAGCAACTGCTCGGCTAACTTGGTGCGCTGCAGTATCAGACCCATAAAAATAAACAAAGGTACAGCCATGAGCACAATGCCTTCGCCGGCATCGCCCATATTGGCGTACACACGGTAAGCTACCTGATCGAGCTGGCTGGGGTCGGCAAACAATATAACAAAGGCAATGCCGATACCCGCAAACGTAAATGCCACGGGAAACCCCAATAGCAGGAGCGCCAGCGCCACGGCAAAAATGCTAATACCAATCATCGCTGAGCCTCGCCATTAGATTTGCTGGCCGCGCGATAAGCTTCCCAGCGTTCTAGCATAAAGCTTAAGGAGCTGAGCAGGAGTAGGGCAAACGACAAAGGTATGACGCCCTTGATGATCCACCGATTCAGCAAACCGCCAGGGTCTTGCGACTGCTCGCCAATGCCTTGGCCGACCAGCATCGAAAAGAATTCGCCAATCGTTGCGGGCTGCACGCCCAACTGATAAGACGCCAACATAAAATGCCATCCCGACCAAATTACGACCACGCACGTGGGTATTAGAAATATACAAGCGCCCAACAAGTCCACCAACGCTTGCGTTTTAGCGCTAAAGCGATCGTAGAGCAGGTCGACACGCACATGCGAATTGGTTTTTAAGGCAAACGGAATGGCCAGCAAAAAAACCGCCGCATAAATGTGCCACGACAGCTCCTCTAAACCTAAAGACGACGCGCGCAGGGTATAGCGCATGACCACGTTGTACGTGATTAACAGCACCAGGAGAATTAGTAGACCCGCCGCGATATTGCCTAACCAGAGGCTTAATCGGTCGATCGTTGCTTTGAAAGATTGCATAAAACTAGCCAGTGAGAACTACGCTAACAAGGTCAAACACGCTTGAATGAGTGGCACTTGCCTAACTGCGCTCACTCTGACATGGAATCTAGATAAGCCTTAACACCTACCTCGGTCCACGCTCGTGCCTTTTTAAGATACGCGGCGCGTGATTCGATGATCTTCTTAGCGATAGCACTGCGCGCAATTTCTTCAGTAAGCAGTTGCTCGTTAGACGCGTTTAGCGCTTCAATCACGGCCGGTGGGAATTGGCGAATTTGCAAATTAGGAAACTGCTCCTGCATTATCTCAAGGCTGTCGGCGTTCGCGGCAAACGTTGCCGTGGACATATTGTAAGCGGTCAGTTTGGCGGCATTGAGCAATATGTGTTGCGCCCATTCAGGTAACTTGGCAAGACTGTCTTTATTAAAAAAGTACAGCAGTTCGGTGCCGGGTTCATGCCAACCTGTGTAGTAGTAGGGTGCCACTTTGTGAAAGCCCATGCGCAAATCAAGTCCTGGGCCCACCCATTCAAGGGCATCAATAGTGCCGCGTTCTAACGCTTGATACAGTTCGCCAGCAGGAATATTAGTAGGCACTACCCCCACGCCCGCCATCACTTTACCGCCAAAACCAGGAATGCGCATTTTAAGACCGTTAAGATCTTCTATGCTCTTGATTTCATTACGAAACCAGCCGCCCATTTGCATACCTGTGTTACCGCCAAGCATGAGCTGAATGTTATGTTTGGCGTAAACCTCGTTGGCCAGCTCCAGGCCGCCACCGTGATAAAACCAGGCCGTTTGCTCGTCCGTTGTCATGCTAAATGGCATCGACGAGAAAAATAGGGCGTCGGGATCTTTGCCACCGTAGTAATACGAGGCCGTTTGACCAATATCGTACTGGCCACTTTTAACAAAGTCGAAGATACCAAACGCTGATTTATGCTTGGTGGCGCTGTCAACGGTAAGCTCAATTCGGCCATCAGACATATCGCTTACTAGGCGGGCGTAGTCATCAACCGACTCTGCAAACACTGGATAGCCTTTAGGCCAGCCGTGCGCTACGCGTAGCGTAATCTTTTCTTTAGCTGCGCTCGCTGGTTCGTTAGTTGCCGTATCGCAATCGCAATCCTGACTGCAAGCACTCAGAAAGAGCAAACTGACCGCTAACAATAGCCACTTTTGGCTAGATATTAAGCGCATAACCGCAAGCTTGCTGAAACGGGAAAGTGAAGTAGACAGGGCGTAACTATTGGGGTTCTTTGACATGGGGTGCAAGGGTTGAAAGTGAACGGTAGCGTTAAAGTACAAATTTGGCACAGACTGCCACGGGCAAAAAAGTAACCGAGCCTATTCGCGCTGCGCTAGCCGCGGTAAATTGCGGCCTAGCAGGGCGCGCAGTAAACTCCGTGCTCGTCGATTATTCTAATAGCACAGGCGTTGCATTGCTAGGAGCCGTAAGAGCTTAACTGACCGTTGTGTTGATTACCCCAATTTTACGCTGTTTTTTCGCACACCAGACCTGATATCTGTCCTGCACTATCGGCGCATTCAGGACTCGGCAAGGCGCTGCGCTGCGGCTTCCTTGGCGATGATGATTTCGCGGTCATTCAAATGCAGGAGCCCCGCGATCTTACGCACAGTATGCCGTTCATACGCGTCTAGGTTTCCGTCTACCAAGGCAATTAGCCAGCAAGATTCAATTAATCTTCGCCGCGCTTCGTTACCCCATTTTTCGCATACTTTACGCGTAAAGCCTTGCAAACTGATCGCGTCTTCACTGGCTTGACGAGCATCGGCCGTTAATTCGGTAAGTTCCGACTCACTTAAATCGAAGTCATTTTGCAACACATTGGCCAAGACGGCGATTTCATCATCAGCAATATCACCATCTGAACGCGATACTTCCATCATT
>CAYOXK010000055.1:0-4691 GCA_964407915.1 uncultured Gammaproteobacteria bacterium | reverse complement strand
GGCTGCGAGCTGCAATGCACGTTCCTCAGAAATTGTGGCCTGGGTAGATTCTGACTCGAAAAGAAATTGTTTAAGACTAGCTAACATAGTTTTAGAAAGGAGATTTAAAATGAATGGATGAATCGTGCATTAGGGCTTTAAGGATGACGCAAAAGCAGTCACACTTTTGTGACTAATCCGTCATAAACTACGACTTGTAATTACGCGACTTGGCATTATTTGCTGTAATGAATTAATCAGTTAATAAGCGATTCAGCCAAGTTTACATTGCTTAGCCAACAAGCCTCACATTTGAGGTTATTGTGGGCGCGGCAAACAGCCATCAACTAACCTCTATTTGGGAGATTCTTAAAGTGAGAAGAATATTTTATTTTTTAGCAACTAACGCGGCCATTATGTTGGTGTTAGGGGTTGTTCTGCAGTTCTTGCCAGCGGAATACCAAACTGAACAAGGCCGCTTTATGGTGTTCGCATTGATCGCGGGCTTCGGTGGATCTATTTTCTCTTTGCTCATGTCAAAATCAATGGCAAAGAGTGCAGCGGGCGTTCAAGTAATCACCACGCCAAAAAACGAGACCGAACGCTGGTTGTTGTCGACCGTAGAACGGCAGGCTCGGCAAGCAGGTATTGGTATGCCTGAAGTCGGCATTTTCTATACGCACGACATGAACGCCTTTGCTACAGGCGCCAACCGCAATAACGCGCTCGTGGCGGTAAGTAGTGGCCTGTTAGAAAACATGACCCGCGACGAAGCCGAAGCGGTATTGGGCCACGAAATTGCCCACGTAGCGAACGGCGACATGATTACCTTAACGCTGATTCAAGGCATTGTTAACGTATTCGTCTTGTACTTGGCACGCGCACTCGCGCTCGCGATTGACCGAGACGGACGCGGTATTGGATACTTTGTAGGCTTTTTGGTCGGCCAAGTTATCTTTGGCTTTATCGCCTCAACGGTGGTGGCGTTTTTCAGCCGAGCGCGCGAATACCGCGCCGATCAAGGTGGTGCTGAATACTCGAGCCCACAAAAAATGATCGCAGCGCTCGAGCGCTTGCGCAAAGGGCAATCCGGTGAATTACCTAATCAGTTAGCCGCCTTCGGGATTAACACCTCGGTAAAACACTTATTTTCGACCCACCCACCATTGGAAGATCGTATCGCCGCGTTAAAAAACCTTAGATAGATAAGGTGTCGATACGATTGGTGAGTTAAACCAGGCATAAAAAAACCCGCTCATTAGCGGGTTTTTTTATTGGTGAGAGTCCAATTTCTGTATGTCATGAATTATCTCGACAAAGTCATTCGGTACTAATTCTTACCGAACACGTGCATGCGTTGGATTTTTTTTGATCGATAGAGCTCTAAGCGTTAGCTGCTAATTACAGAAGCACGCGTGAAGCTCCAAATTTACTCAAATACTCAATTGATTTTGAACATATCGACTAATCAGCTCGCCCCGTGCAGTACTGTCCGTTCTATTCGCTTTACCACTGCACGCTATTTCAATTTGGCTCGTCTTCTAGCAGCAATATCCAAGGCTGGGGAACAATGTTGAGATACGTTGTGAAAATATATTGTTCTTTACCTTTGCAGCCGAACTTATCTTTAGCCGTTACTGTGAAACTGGATCTTCCACGCGTTGTGGGTTGCCCCGAAATAACGCCGCTTTCTGACAACGACAAATCGTTGTGTAGCGATCCATTAGTAATAGTGAATCGGTAGGGTGACTTTCCGCCTTGTGCGACAAGATTCTGGTTGTAAAACTGATTTACCCGTCCTCTCAAAATAGAATTCGGTAACAACGAAATGCTTTTACAAACATGGGGGCTTATAGTCTCGCCAGACCCGTTAATTTCGTCTGCATCAAGTGTAACTTGCGTCTGCGACAATGCTCTACCGTTTAGTACGGCACCTGTAGTTACGATTATTTGTTTCGCCGCAAGGACGGTTCCATTGAACGTTGCGTAGGTGCCCAGAGTGGCTCCGGTTACTCCGCCTACTTGCCAAAAGACGTTTGAGGCTTTTGCACCGTTGATCAGCCTTACCTTTATACCGGCAGCAATATCACCTGCAGAGGCAACATCGAGATTACCCGCTATTTGAAATATCCAGACATCGTTAGCACCGCCAGAAAGTGTGACATTGGAAGGGATGATAACGTCGGTGGTCCATTTGTAGAGACCAGGGGCAATTGTTTGCCCGCCGAGATTTCCAGAAAACAGGTTTGTATTGGTTGCCAACGCCGGTCTTCCGGCGGCATTCGTATACGCGGTTTGCATATCCAGCACTGCGTTATCGACAAACGTTTTATTGGGCGTTGGAGGGGTGCCTGCGAAGCAAGTCGTTGTACCGTTACCGGTATAGGCCGCATCAACACCATAGATCGTACTCGTTACTTCTGAACACCAAACACCATCCATTTGGGCGGATGTGCCCGGGCTATTGCCAATATCTCCTGTAATTAGAGTGGTGTGGCTCCCCGTATTAGTAATTCCAGTTTTCGCCAGTATCGCAAAACTTCCAGCAGAAAGAAGATTAACAGGCGCGGGTCCCGCAGCCATTGCTATCGAGGGGATAGCTAAACACAGTGCAGCGCACTTCAGACTAAGCAGAATTCTCAGCTTAGCTTTCCTACTAACAAGTTTATTGATATTAAACATTTTTGATTCTCCATGAATCTATATTCAAATATTAAGGCCTCCTCGACAGACAGAAAGTCTCCTGAAAATACTATCCTTGCTCAATTTTGTACGAATCTACAACGCACGAGCGAACAATCCGAAATCACCAATGGTGACGTCGACGGTGTAACGTAGGGGATGGGCGGAGGGGTAGAAAGGGAGTGGTTGACGCAGAGTACTGACAGAACGTCACCGACATTACAGTAAAGTTCTGCCCATGTCTCAGAGATGACGACAAAGTAACCCTAATATTAAGCGAAGAAACAGTCCAATGGCTTGCAACGATCAAGCCTTAGACTTCAAACGCTGAATATATTTTATGTTTGATTGAGGTCTCTTGGGTGCTCGCATAGTTCAGTGATCATCTATTTTCGCAACTGGGGCGAGGCATTTAGTGCACTGGCATTCAGCAGACCAACTTGCTCGCTGATGTCAGCAACAAGATTCTAAATTTCTGATGTGATCTTGAAAGGCGGCGTATAACTCATCGCTCAGCATACCGCCTCCGTGTGCCTCCAAACGCAAAAAGAGCCGAGAAGCCCAACCATTAAATGATTCCAAATAGCCGAATACTGTCCACTGCCTAATTAAGTGCAATATCGTCAAAGTCCGCAACCAGCGATTCACGAATCTCACTCGGAATCGAGTGCGCATGGATCGGGTAAGCAGCATGATCAATTCCAGCCAGCAAGTCGGCACCGTTTTTGAGCGCGGCGATCATGGTTGGTGCAAACTCAAAGCGAAAAAAGTGCACCATCGAAGTACGGCTACCATCATCTCTGGATAAGTCCTCATTGGCGATAGGGTAAACCTTGTCGAAGCCTTCCACTTGTAACCAAACCTTATGTTCAATGCCCCGTAATTCCACCGTCTTCTTGGCGCGAACTGTGGGGGCTGGAAATTCCAGCATGAAAGTGGCCTTGAGGTTGCTGCCATCGGGAATAAGTGGATTGTAAGCTTCGAGTTCTTCGTTAATTCCATGCGCATCAAAGGTTTTTTCAACGCGCAGCACCTCCTGAATCTGGTATTGAATGGTGGTGCGATTCTCAAAGTAGAGCCGGGCATTGTCGCCTAAGGGCAGTTGCCGAGTCTTTTTATGCGCCATTACCTCGGCGCGAAAATTGGGGCGCGCAGTATGATAGTCCTCGAGGCTCATTAAGTCTGATCGACTCAATTTTTTATTGGGTTTTGGGTTCGATTTAGTATTCATGTCTTGCACCTCAAAATGGGTTGGGCCATTAGAGCCGTTTCAAAGCCCGTAGGCTCTGCGCAGAAGCGTCATGGGGTGTTCATTGTTTTTCACTGCGTCGCCCGCGAGTTTGGCCACATGCGCACTGGCCATAGGGCAGTCGCTGGTAAAGTGATCAGCACCTTGCTCGGTGACTTTACGCACCACGGGGCGCGCAATTTTTGCCGCCGCATCGTAAGACTCCACTTTAACCGCATACGTGCCATCGTGGCCCGAACACCGTTCGATTGGTAATACGCGGGTATCGGGCACCATACTCAATAACTCCGCGGTCTTGCCGCCGATACGCTGCACGCGTTGATGGCACGCTACTTGATACGAAATATCCCCTAAAGCGTGTTTAAAATCGGTATTCAAAGCGCCGCCTTTATGCCGTAACAGCAGGTACTCAAAGGGGTCGAAGAACGCCGCTTGTACTTTTAAAACGTCCGCATTATCGGGAAACAACAGCGGTAACTCTTGTTTGTACATCAACACACAAGAGGGAATAGGGGCCATCAGATCGTAACCTTCGTCCACCAACTTGGCTAAAATCGGTATGTTGTGCTGCATATTGGCTTCAACCGACTCCAGATCACCCAGTTCGAGTTTGGGCATTCCGCAACAGCGCTCTTTGGGTATTAGCGCCACGTCAATATTGTTATGTCGCAACACTTTTAAAAAGTCTACGCCGAGGTCAGGAGTGTTGTAGTTACCGTAACAGGTTGTATACAAAGCTACTTTCCCCGTAGTACGGCCTACTGCTTGCGGCTCAACCTCT
>CAYOXK010000054.1:10634-18826 GCA_964407915.1 uncultured Gammaproteobacteria bacterium | reverse complement strand
TGAACAAAAGGGAGTCTAAAGAGTTTGTAGAAGAATTCTTTGAGGCCATTAAATCCTCTTTGCAAAACGGTAGTGCGGTAAAACTGTCTGGTTTTGGAAACTTTGGATTACGTGACAAGCCATCACGCCCCGGACGTAACCCAAAGACGGGCGAAGAAATACCCATTTCAGCGCGCCGTGTTGTAACCTTTAAAGCCAGTCAAAAGCTTAAAGAGGCGATTGACCAAAATGCTGATGATTTGCGCGCGCAGCTTGGTCTGGGCAATTAAGGCTCTGACTGCAAGCTATAATAATTCTCGAACAATCGTCTATCTACCTGAATTAATTGGCTATTTTTGAATAAAATTGCAATGCAAGACGCTCTCCATGCTGTTAGACTCAGCATTTATTAATACGCGCAAAAACGAAATACACGGGTAGATCATTAAATGCTTGATCCAGGGGATAACGCAACCTTACCGCCGATTCCAAGTAAGCGGTACTTCACGATCGGTGAAGTCAGTGACTTGTGTATGGTTAAGCCGCATGTACTGCGTTATTGGGAGCAGGAGTTTACCCAGCTCAATCCTGTTAAGCGTAGAGGCAATCGGCGCTATTATCAGCGTCACGAAGTGCAGCTCATCAGACGCATTCGTAGCCTTTTGTATATTGAAGGATTTACGATCAGTGGTGCGAAGAATCAAATTGAATCTGAGACTGCGAACGATCAAAACGCCACAACGCCCGTGCGCAAACAAATGGTTGCGGAGTTAATCCACGAAATTGATGAAGTCGTTGCTATTCTGTCTGAATAGCTTAAAATCCGCCTTCAGTTCGGGGTGTAGCGCAGCCTGGTAGCGCACCGCAATGGGGTTGCGGTGGTCGGAGGTTCAAATCCTCTCACCCCGACCATTTTTTTTCCAACAGTAGTTGTCCCAAGCACTTATCTAAATATTGACCAAGCGGCTCAAATTCATTGCTGAGACGTACCGTGTTGGGTTGCGCCTTATCTTACTTAGTCGCGCCTTATTTTGTTTGGGCAATTAGCACCTCAATTCTGCTTATTCCAAATGTTTAACGACTCCCTGAACCCAGCAAAACACCAGGGAATTGGTATGACTTCAGAGCGCACTCGGTTGCGCATGATTGAAGAGTTGCAAGACCTCGGCATCAAAGACCTGTCAGTATTGCATGTGATGTCTAAGTTACCGCGTCACTTGTTTGTCGATGAGGCTTTGTCGAGTCGAGCCTACGAGAACACGGCACTGCCGATTGGCCATGGCCAAACCATTTCGCAACCTTTCACCGTCGCCTTAATGACGCAAACCTTGTTAAATCGACCGCGGTCGAACGTCTTAGAAATCGGTACAGGCTGCGGTTATCAAACGGCCATCCTGAGTAAACTCGTCACTTCTGTTCTGTCGGTTGAATGCATTTTAAAATTGCATCGCCAGGCGCGCAATCTGCTGTACGACTTAGGAGTGCGCAACGTTAAATTTCGTCATGGCGATGGCTTCGTTGGCGCGGCTGAACATGCACCTTACGATGGCATTTTAGCGGCGGCCGTTTCGGATGATGTGCCTTCTGAGTTAATCGAACAGTTAGCTGAAGGGGGAAGACTCATTATGCCCGTGAGCCGCGATAATGCGCAGTGGTTGATCGTAGTAGACAAAGTTGACGGGAAAATCGCTTCGCAGGATTTGCAAGCGGTAAGATTCGTGCCACGCTTGAGTGGTCTTTATTAGCATCCTTGGTGATACTTTATGCGCTTATTCGAACCCATTTATAGTGCCATTTTAAAGTGGTCGCGTCACCGTCACGGCGAGCGCTATTTGGCTGGGGTTAGCTTTGCCGAATCCTCTTTTTTCCCCATTCCCGTGGATATCATGCTGGCGCCGATGGTGCTTGCTCAGCCGCACCATGCGTGGCGGCTTGCGGGGATCACCACCGTCATGTCGGTGTTGGGTGGCTTGTTTGGTTATATCATCGGCGCGTATTTTTTTGATCTATACGGTGCACCGCTGCTGGACTATTTCGATGCGCATGCAGCGTTTGCCAAAGCCCAGGCGCAATATGTAGAGTACGGGATGGTGATCGTTCTGATTGCTGGGTTTACGCCTGTCCCCTATAAAATTTTCACGATTGCTTCCGGCGTCATTGGCATCGCGGTAATCCCGTTTATGTTGATGTCGCTAATCAGTCGTGGCGCACGATTTTTTTTGGTGGCGGGCCTAATTAAGCTCGGCGGCGATAGACTTGAAGCAACGTTGCACCAACGAGTTGAGTTGATTGGCTGGATCAGTTTGTTGCTCATTGTTGGCGCAGTGGTGGTGTACAACAGCGTGGGTGCTTGATTGGCGCCGTGAGCCTTGTGCATGGATTCACAGTCTTTAAATTCGTTAAGAGCGCCACTTCCTTACAAGGATGCTCGGCGCCAAATTAGGATTAAGTATGTTTCTTAATCACTCTAAACTTGTATTTCGGTCAACTAACTTAGTGCTTGCCTTAGTGCTGTTCAGCACTGTAGGAGCGTGCAGCCGGCCACAGAATATCGTGGTAGAGGAACGAGTCACGGTGGCATCGGCGCCAGTGCGCATTCAGCGCGGCAATGAATATGAGCGTCGGGACAACGCCATCGGTGCCGAACGAAGGGGGCCAGCGCATACCGTACAAGCGAACGACACCCTTTACTCCATCGCATTTTCACACCAGCTTAGTGTGGCGGATTTAATGTGTTGGAATGCGATTCGCGATAGTCGCCGCTTGCAGGTCGGACAAACGCTAACTTTACTGGCACCTAACCCTGCGCCGCAGTGCGCTAGTGATGTGGTTATTGCGAGTTCTACACAAAGGCAACAAGGCGCAACGGTTAGTAAGCCGAGACCTCAAAGCACTAGAGTTCCTGTTAAGCAAGCTGTTGCGCCCACTCAGCTTAGTTGGGCATGGCCTCTAAAAGGTGAACTGCTGGAACGCTACTCGGCACCCGCACGACGCCAAGGCATAGTGATTGCCGCGCCGTTGCGCGCGCCCATTAAAGCCGCGGCCAATGGCACTGTGGTTTATCGCGGTAATGCGCTGAAGGGGTATGGCAATTTACTCATTCTGAATCATGCCAATGGATATTTGAGTGCTTACGCGCACACCCAAGAGATTTTGGTTAAAGAGGGTCAAGCGGTGCGGATGAACGATGTAATCGCCATCGCGGGGAGAGATGCAGCGAATAGGACCGCTCTGCATTTTCAAATTCGTAAAGATGGCAATCCGATCGATCCATTGCCGCTGCTCAATTGATGTGCCACGTAGCCCTTACTCGCGGCTCATGAGGTACTCGGTGGGCCACAAGGCGTCCGACCAGCTATTTATTCGTTGCATGGTTAACGAGTATTCGATAGAACGCCCCATTTATTAGACATTTTGCTACCACACAAACTACAATCACAGGCCGTCTAACAACGCTCAGTAGGGAGTTTTAGTTCGACGGTTCAGCGCGTTCGCGCCTACATTTTGAGCAATTTTAACTAACCAGAGATCCGCATTGTGGCCATCGAGCAGTTTCCGAGAATAAGTCGGCTTCCCCATTACGTTTTTAATATCGTCGGTGAACTTAAAGCCGCAGCCCGAGCGCGCGGCGAAGATATCATCGATTTTGGCATGGGCAATCCCGACCAGCCAACACCGCAACCCATTGTCGACAAATTATGTGAAGCCGCACAGCGGGGCAACACCCACCGTTACTCTTTATCGCGCGGTATCCCGCGGTTAAGACGCGCAATCTGCAATTGGTATGGTGAGCGTTACAATGTTGACCTCGATCCTGAAACCGAAGCCATTGTTACGATTGGTTCTAAAGAAGGCCTTGCGCATCTAGCCATGGCGACAGTCGATACCGGAGATTCCGTGCTAGTACCCAACCCCGCTTATCCCATACATCCTTATGGTTTTATTATTGCGGGGGCGGATATCCGCCATGTGCCGATGGGCCCAGGCATTGATTTTTTTGCGGAACTGGAAGCTGCGGTTAAAAACATGTTTCCCAAACCCAAAATGCTCGTGCTGAACTTTCCCGGCAATCCGACTGCGCAGTGCGTGGAATTAGAATTCTTCGAGAAAGTCATCGATATGGCCGTAGAGCACGGTTTTTGGGTGGTGCAAGACTTGGCCTACGCGGATATTGTGTTTGATGGTTATAAGGCGCCCTCTATTATGCAGGTTGCGGGAGCGCGGGATGTGGCGGTCGAGTCTTTCAGTTTGTCTAAAAGCTACAATATGCCAGGCTGGCGTGTGGGCTTTATGGTCGGTAATAAAACGCTTATTGCGGCCTTAGCCAAGATGAAGTCATACCTAGACTACGGAATGTTCGCGCCCATTCAGATCGCCTCAATCTATGCGCTTGAGGCACCTGAAGCAAAGGAGTGGGTGGCCGACATTCGTGATATGTATCAACTGCGTCGCGACGTGTTGTGTGATGGGCTAGAAGCCGCGGGTTGGCCGGTGGATCGACCTAAGGCCACGATGTTTGTCTGGGCCGAAATTCCGCCTGCGTTTAAAGAAATGGGATCGATGGAATTTTCTAAGCTCTTGCTCAAAGAAGCAAAGGTGGCCGTATCACCCGGTGTTGGTTTTGGTGACTACGGTGACGATTATGTGCGATTTGGTTTAATTGAAAATGAACAGCGCATCCGGCAGGCCGTGCGCAACATTAAAACCATGTTTAAAAAGCACGGTGTGCAAGTTGCTCCAATCACACCGCGAGGCGCCTAACGATGCAACGGTTACGATTAGGTATTATTGGTCTTGGAACCGTGGGCGCAGGCGTGATCAATGTGCTCGCCCGCCACCATCGGGATTGGCAACAACGTCGCGGACTGGATATTGTGGTCACCTGTGCTAGTGCCCGCGACCTGTCTAAGCCGCGAGCCTGTGACTTATCTCATATTGAGATGGTGTCTAACCCCCTCGACTTGGTCGCCAGCGAGCAAGTTGATGTGGTGGTTGAGCTAATGGGTGGTGATGGCTTGGCTAAGCAAGTGGTCGAGCGCGCGATTGAATTGGGAAAGCCGGTGGTAACGGCCAATAAAGCGCTGATCGCCCTACACGGCGAGCAATTGTTCAAAGCGGCTGAAGCCGCCAATGTACCCATTAAATTTGAAGCCGCGGTTGCCGGTGGCATCCCCATCATCAAAGCGATCCGTGAAGGCTTAGCCGCCAATCAAATACAGATGGTCGCGGGCATAATCAATGGCACGGGTAATTTTATTCTCACGCAGATGAAGGATAAAAACCGCAGTTTTGCCGAGGCGCTAAACGAAGCACAAGAGCTAGGTTATGCCGAAGCAGACCCAACTTTCGACGTAGAAGGGATTGATGCCGCGCATAAACTCACTATTCTGGCAGCGCTGGCCTTTGGTATACCGCTGCAGTTCGATCGCGTTTTTACTGAAGGCATCAGCGCGCTCGAACCCGTTGATATCGGCTATGCTAAAGAGTTTGGATATCGCATTAAGCACTTAGGGATTGCCAAGCAACAAGCTGACGGCATAGAGCTGCGGGTACATCCAACGTTGGTGCCGCAAAAGCGCTTAATTGCTCATGTGAATGGCGTGATGAATGCGGTACTAGTAAAAGGCGATGCCGTGGGTAATACGCTGCATTACGGCGCGGGCGCCGGGGCCGAACCTACCGCCTCAGCCGTGTTGGCCGATGTGTTGGATCTGGCCCGCGAAGCGCAAATGCACGGTGGTCAGCGCGCGTGGCGCTCGGGTGCCGCACCGCTAGGGTTTTTGAATGAATCCTTGAGCAATTTAACCGTTAAAGCGAGCGACGACTTTGTGAGCGCCTACTACTTGCGGGTGGATGTGCTCGACGAAGTTGGGGTGATGTCTAAGTTAACCACGGCATTCGCGAATCACGGCATTAGTTTAGAGGGGATTAAACAAAAAGAGCCGCAGGAAGGCGAAGATGGCGTGTCGGTTATCCTCATTACCCAACGTTGCCTTGAAAAGAACCTAAATGCGGTCGTTGATGAGCTTGCGGCGTTACCGCAGATTCAGCGCAAGATTACTAAAATTAGGGTTGAGTATTTAGATTAGTCTCAGTGTTGACGCCCTATCGCATTATGCACGCTAGTTCAAGCAATCCAGATAAACCCAAGTTTTGAAAAAAATGAAGTACATCAGCACTCGCGGCTCGGCCGCAGCCCTTTCGTTTGAAGACGTTGTTCTAACCGGTTTAGCGAGCGACGGTGGTTTGTACGTGCCTGAGCGATTACCACAGTTTTCAGCGCAGGACATGGCCGGTATGGCCGGTATGAGCTACACAGAGCTGGCTTTTGTGATCATGCAACCGTTTGTGGCGGGGGAGATTCCCGATACGGATCTGCGCCGCATTATCGACAAAGCCTATGCCTCCTTTCGGCATCCAGCCATTGCCCCTTTGGTGCAGACAAATCGAGCTGAGTGGGTTCTAGAGTTGTTTCAGGGCCCCACGCTGGCATTCAAGGATTTTGCACTGCAGTTTCTAGGTCATTTACTGGATTACTTGCTGGCCAAGCGCTCGCAACGAGGTGTGGTCATGGGCGCGACTTCGGGCGATACGGGTTCGGCGGCTATAGAGGGGTGTCGCAATTGCGCAAACCTCGAGATTTTTATTCTGCACCCCCACCAACGCATCTCTGAAGTCCAGCGCCGGCAGATGACGTCAGTCATTGCGCCCAACGTGCATAATTTAGCCATTGAGGGTGACTTTGATGATTGTCAGAATGCCGTAAAAGCGAGCTTTCGCGATCAAAGTTTTATGCCCGATGGGCTCCCATTGATCGCCGTAAACTCGATTAACTGGGCGCGCATAATGGCGCAAATTGTCTATTACTTTTACTCGGCGCTTGCGCTAGGCGCACCCCATCGGGCCATGGTCTACTCGGTGCCTACGGGTAATTTTGGGGATATCTACGCCGGCTATTTAGCGTCGAAAATGGGTTTGCCGATTGAACAACTCATTATCGCCACGAATAGCAATGACATATTGCATCGCTGCATAAGTCGCAATGACCACAGCAAGCAAGCGCTGCAGCGATCGTTGTCGCCCAGTATGGATATCATGGTCTCGAGCAACTTTGAACGCTTGTTGTTCGATCTTTACGACCGCGATGGCAGTGAAATTACGCGCTTGATGGCCGAATTTGCGAATGGCGCGATGACATTAGATGAATCGGCATTGCACAGCGCGCGCGCGCTGTTCAGTAGTTACAGCCTAGACGATGCCGCCATGCTCAAAGTGATCCGTCAAGTCTATGCCGAGAGCGAGTATTTGCTGGACCCTCATACGGCTATTGGTGTGGCAGCTGCGCGTGCTTTGCGCACTGAGACTCAGTCTCCCGTGATTTGTTTAGCAACAGCACATCCCGCTAAATTTCCTGAGGCCATTCATGCTGCCATGCCCAACGTGAGTCCAGCACTCCCCCTACATATGGCCGACCTGTTTGAGCGCACCGAAGCGTTCGATGTGGTGGCTAATGATTTGAGGGATATTCACGGGTATATGCTGGCTCGCTTGTCTTCTAAATAGCGTGTACCCTTCGCGCCATTGTACGGACTTTAAGCCCAGTTAGAGACTGTTCATTTCAAACCCCTTTCAAGTGCGTGTATTTCTTTAGGTAGTTACATTAAACTACTGTAAATAAAGCAAAAATTTAGCCAAAGCCGTGGTCACTGTTCCATGCTTTCAGTATTATTCTTGCGATAAGATTACCCTGACCATCGCGTGTTCTAAAAATTAAGTGGGTTGCTTCACTTCGTAGCACTAAACGGTTAACTAAACCGTTAGAATGCAAGGATAGGTTAAATGCTTGATATACTCGCCGTTGATCATCTCTATCGAGCTAGTCATTCGTACGCCAAACCATTCACATGCATTTATGCGCGATACTCAAAAACCAAAATGATCGATTCATCTAAGTACGCTTTTCTCGCCTTCGCAATGGCCGCGACGTTTTTGTCGGCTAATTCCGCGAGTGTGGCTCAGACTAATACCGAACAAGGGGATGCCGGTACACTCGTCACCCTAAATCTGCAAGATGTTGACATCAATGTGCTTATTAATACGGTTGCGGAAGTGAGCGGCAAAAACTTTATCGTTGACCCGCGGGTCAAGGGTAAAGTATCAGTTATTTCAGGCGCCACTCTGAACCCAGATCAATTGTATGACGTGTTTTTGTC
>CAYOXK010000054.1:0-10624 GCA_964407915.1 uncultured Gammaproteobacteria bacterium | reverse complement strand
TTGTCTATTTTAGAGGTGCATGGTTTTGCGACGGTTGATGCAGGCACTGTTATAAAAATATTACCGAGCAACGTGATCAAGCAGTACCCCACACCAACGCTGTTCTCGCCTACGGAAGACACTAATGATGCGCAAATTACGCAAATCATTCAGTTGGAACACGCGGGCGTACAGGATCTTGTCGCGATCATTAGACCACTTATTCCGCCCACGAGTCATTTCGCACCGCACAACCCATCGAACAGTTTAATCCTGACGGACACGGCGTCTAATATTCAGCGCGTGCTTAAGATTGTGCGGCGTCTAGACGTGCCCGATCAACGTGCCGACGTGCATGTGGTGTATTTAAACAAAGCCAAGGCCAGCGACTTAGCCACTACCCTTACACAATTGGTTGCCAGCACTGCAACCGGCAAAGATGCGGCCTCGGGCACTACTGTGACGATTCAGGCTTTAGATGCCATTAATGCCTTAGTGATTAGTGCTTCGGATGGTGAGTTCGCGCGCATTCAAGCGTTAGTGAACGAACTGGATATCGAGCGCGAACTCGCTTCGGATGTGAACGTCATTTACCTGAAGCATGCCAAAGCCGAAGACATGGTCGCGCTGTTAAACGACGTGACTAAATCGGCTACCGAAGGTGCGGTGAGTGATTTTTCCGTGCAGGCGGATGAGGCGACCAATTCGCTTATTATAAAAGCGTCTTCGGGGCAGTTGAAGGCTGTACAGGGGGTCGTCGATAAACTCGATTTGCGACGGGCGCAGGTGTTTGTAGAAACAGTCATTGCTGAAGTGTCGCTCGATCAAGAAGCTGAGCTCGGCATTAAGTGGAATGTGGGCGGTGCAAATGTAAGCTCAACGACTACTTCCTCGGGCGGTACGGGTGGTTCGACCACCACTACCACCAGTGCGGGCAATCTAGTCGATAAAGATAACCGCAACACAGTTATTGGTACTGGCGCCCTTGGCTTTGATACCGGCAATGGTGGTCTTAATTTTTCGTTGCTCGATTTTAAAAAGTACAAGTTAGATGTGATCGTCAATGCCATTAAAGCCGACTCAAATAGTAATATTTTGTCGACGCCAACGATCCTAACGCTCGATAACGAAGAAGCCGAAATTATCGTCGGCCAAGAAGTGCCGTTTGTGACGGGGCGTTTCAATAATGGTTTGAACAACAGCACCAATCAAAACGCAGATGGCCAAGTTACCTCGGTCAATGTAGGGAGCAGTTTCCAGACCATCGAGCGCAAAGACGTCGGTATCAAGCTCAAAATTAAGCCGCAGATCAGTGACGGCGACACCATTCAGCTTGAAGTATTACAAGAAATATCCAGCGTTGCGCCGTCGACCGTACAAGGGCAAGCGGACCTAATCACTAATCGGCGTTCTATCGAGGCTGTCGTGCAAGTTGATGACGGGCAAGTGGTCGTGCTGGGCGGTCTGATTCAAGATGACGTAATCGACACCGTGAGTTGGGTACCTGTTTTGGGCAAGATACCTGTTATTGGCAATTTGTTTAAAAATACGCGCAAAGTGGCGGTAAAACGTAATTTGATGGTGTTCTTAAAACCGAGCATCATCCGTGACCCTGATGCGTTAGCAGACTACAGCAAAATTAAATACAACGAAGTGCGGCGCGACGGACAACTTTCTCGTTTAAGCAGCAGTCGTTTGATGATCAAAGATTCGGATCCTCCAGTGCTCGATAGCTACGAAAATGTCGTTGAAGAAGGCATTATTCAAAGCGAGCGCCGCAAAAAAATCGCCGAAGAAAATGATGTAGATAACCCTCGACGTCGTTTAACAGAAGTATTGGTACCCGATATTAACCTGAATACTTGGCCATTGTTTAAATCGCGATCGAAGCAAGATAAAGATGCCCCTGCTCCAAATAGAACGCCTTCGTCAGAGACTGAGTTGCGAGAACAAGAGCGGTCTAATGACGCGAATTCCAACACGGAACCTTATTCAAACGGTGCTTACTCGGGCAGCTTAGACGAGCGTGTTGAAGCGGAGTTAAATGACCCAGATAATCGTGTTGATTGGAATAAGTCGATTCAACCCGAGCTGACGATTCCGCCGGCCAACGAAGAATAGTTTCGCGCGCAACGAATGAATGATCCAGTCAACAGTTTACTAGAGTCGCAATATAAGCGTGAGGATGCTATTGCCAGCGCTCCGGCTGACATAGTCGCGCCTAAAGTAAAAGGCGTGTCGCTGCCGTATAGCTTTGCTAAAAAGCATATGGTGTTGATTGAATTGCCAACGGATATGGCGGGGGAAGAAAGCAGTTCCCTGAATGAGCTAAGCACGGCCAAAGTGCTGCATGTGGGTACGCCCAAGCTTGCGGTTATGTCTGAGCTCAAGCGTATGTTCAACATGCGTTTGCAGCTAGTAGAGCTCAATGCCAGTGAATTTGAAGAGCAACTGCGCAATGTCTATGACAAAGGTGGCAGTCAAGCCACCCAGCTCATGGACGATATGGATGAGGGGCTAGACCTTGAGCGGTTGACCGAACAGCTACCTCAAACCACTGATCTATTAGAAGCAGATGATAACGCGCCCATTATTCGCCTAATCAATGCCTTGTTGACGCAAGCGATTCGCGAAAATGCGTCCGACATTCATGTGGAGGCTTTTGAAGAGGAGTCTATTATTCGCTTTAGGGTTGATGGCGTATTGCGCGATATCGTGTCGCCGCGCCGCGAATTGCACGGAGCGTTGGTCTCGCGCATCAAAGTTATGTCTAAGCTTGACATTGCCGAGAAGCGCTTGCCGCAAGATGGGCGCATCTCGTTGCGCGTAGCCGAGCACCCGGTTGACGTGCGGGTGTCAACTTTGCCTACACAGCATGGCGAGCGCGTAGTATTACGACTATTAGACAAACAAAGCGCCCGCTTGAACTTAGAAGTGCTCGGTATGCCCAAAGACATCTTGGAGCGCTTTGAAGTGATGATCAATAAGCCCAACGGTATTCTGTTGGTCACGGGACCCACTGGTTCGGGTAAAACCACTACCTTGTATTCGGGCTTGCATCGCTTAGACCGTAAGCGCCTCAACATTTTAACGGTGGAAGATCCCGTGGAATATGACTTAGATGGCGTGGGTCAAACCCAGATGAATTCTAAAATAGGGCTCACTTTTGCCAGTGGATTGCGATCGATCTTGAGACAAGATCCCGATGTGGTGCTGGTGGGTGAGATTCGTGATCTAGAAACAGCCGAAATTGCGGTACAGGCCAGCTTAACGGGCCATTTGGTGCTTTCTACTCTGCACACCAATACTGCGGTTGGCGCGGTGACGCGTTTAGTGGATATGGGTGTTGAACCATTTTTGATTGCGTCTAGTTTGGTTGGGGTTCTAGCGCAGCGCTTAGTGCGTCGCCTATGTCCAGATTGCAAACAAGGGCATCCCCCTACCGATTTAGAGTTGCAAACATTGGGTCTAGAATCGGGTGAGGGCATCACTTTGTACAAACCAGTGGGTTGCACAGTGTGCGAACAACGTGGCTATAAAGGCCGTTTGGGGATTTACGAATTGATTGAAATGAATGAGAGCATGCGCCGCTTGATTCACGATCAAGGTTCCGAAGATGACCTTACTAAAGTTGCGCGTGCTACCAGTAAAAGTTTGATGCAGAACGGATTTATACGCGTACTGGAGGGGCAGACGACCCTTGACGAAGTATTTAGAGTAACGCAAGCCTAGTAGTTTAGTCGCCACTTAGGCATCGATTTTAGCAACACCCAGGCAAGGTTCGCTCATGGCAGCATACGAATACCAAGCGCTCAACGCGAAAGGTAAAACCGTTAAAGGGATTACCTCAGGTGACCATGTTAAAGGGGTTAGGGCCGAACTTCGTGCTCAAGGTTTAGTGCCGCTACAGGTTAAGCCTGTGGCCGAATCGCAAGGGAATACGGTTGACAAGCTCGGTCTTAAAGTTCGGCGGCTGCGCATTAAGCGCAACGAACTGTCGATTCTCACGCGGCAAATGGCCACTCTGTTAGAGTCGGGGATGACGGTGGAAGAAACGCTCGGTGCGTTGATTAAGCAGTCTGAGGGACACCGCGTTAAATCGGTAGTCTCCGATGTACGCTCGCTAATTACCGAAGGCTATTCGCTGTCGGACGCCGTTGCCCTTTACCCCCAAAGTTTCCCCGAAATCTATCGCGCCTCCATCTCGGCGGGCGAGCAATCAGGCACGCTCGGGCGAGTGTTAGACCGATTAGCTGATTATTTGGAAGACAGCTATTCCATGCAACAAAAAATCAGTCAAGCGGTGGTCTACCCGATCTTTTTGTTTGTGGTGTGCGGCATGATTTTGGTTGCCCTAATTACCATGGTCGTGCCCAAAGTGGTTACGGTGTACCAAGATACTGGCCAAGAGTTACCCTGGTTGACCATTATGGTGATCAACATGTCGGATTTTTTGGTGGCGTATGGGCTCTGGTTAGGACTCGCCATCGTGGCGTTAGTGTTCGCATTACGAACCATTTTTGCCAAGCCTGGCCCTAAATTCTGGCTACACTCGTTGTATTTACGCACCTTTGGAATTAAGAAGATGGTGCAGAATATCGACTCGGCGCGTATGTCGCGCACTTTGTCGATTATGGTAGGATCAGGGGTCCCAATTTTAGCCTCGATGCGCGCTAGCGAAGCGGTGATGAATAATGTGGTGCTGCAGCAAGATCTCAATTTTGCCGCGCAAGAGGTCGGTCAAGGGATATCCATTGGCCGGGCACTCGAGCGGGGTGGGCATTTTCCACCACTTTTAGTGCATATGGTGGCCAGTGGTGAAAACAGTGGTCGTTTAGATCACATGTTAGACAAAGCCGCGACGGCAACCGAAAATGAAATGCAAACGCGCATCTCCATGATGGTAAGCTTACTCGGGCCCTTAATGATTTTGGTGATGGGCATGCTCGTATTTTTAATTGTGTTAGCCATTTTGATACCGATTTTTAATATTCAGCAAATGATCGATATTTAACGTGACACTTGCACGCGCGCTTGCCTAACCCTAAGCGAGCGCTCTCACCTTATTACAGACAACGGTTTGCAGAACATGCCTATGAAAACACTCAATAAGCTCAATCAAAGTCAATTAAAACCAGGCGCGGCCGTGCTTGTTGCTCCTTGCACCCCGCGTAGCCAACGTGGCTTTACGCTGATCGAAATCATGGTGGTGGTTATTATCATCGGGTTGTTTGCAACCATGATTGTGCCCAATATTACCGGTCGGCAAGAGAAGGCTTTAGAGATAAAGGCCAAGGCCGATGTGCGAGCTATTTCCACGCAATTGTCGATGTACAAACTAGACAATTTTAGCTATCCGTCGACCTCTCAAGGCCTGCAAGCGCTCGTCACCAATCCTGGTAAAAAGACGTGGCGGCAGTATCTGGATAAAGTGCCTCTCGACCCATGGCAAAACCCTTATCAATACGCCTATCCTGGCACCAAGAACCCCAATTCCTATGATGTTTGGAGTTACGGTGGTGACGGCGCTCCGGGCGGCGAAGGTCATGCGGCGGATATTGGCAACTGGGACGCGCAGTAGCCCCAAATGGATTGTTAGGCTAGGGGATTTAGATCGGATAATCGATTGAAGTTCTCGAAGCTCTCTGTGCAATCACTAAAGTCAACTTGTTGAGTCGCCACCTGCTTGAACCAATCACGCAGTGCTAAGTTGCCTTGTGCATAAAACTCAAGCAAGTTATCCCACACACCTGCACGAATCATGCAGTGCAGCGACTGCACGCGTGTGCCATCAAATACTACGCTCACATCCACCGTGTCGTTCGCCAACGCATCCCTAAGCCGAGTGGCAAGGTCACTTGGCAGTGTGGGCGTGTCACACGGCGTGATAAGCAAGGCCGTGTTCGCAGTGATGTCTGCTGGGCGCTCCTGTAAAAATTGCATGGTGGCACAAATGCCTGCTAGGGGGCCGTGGTACGTTGTGTTGCCCTCCTTGCTTGGTGAATCGCTGATCACTTGAGCTAACTGCTGGTAGTTTGCGTGGTTGCGATTGGCGCTGATCAGCACCTCGCAGACCTGTGGCGCGAGCCGGTCGAATACGTGTTTTATTAGAGCTTGCTCACGCCACACAACCCAGCCTTTATCTTGCCCACCCATGCGCGCACCTTGCCCGCCCGCTAAAATGAGCCCAATGGTTCTAGGTGTTGGTTGATTTTTGGGCGATTGCATACCTTAAATTGTGACGGCCAAGCCATGTTCTACGAAGTAGTGAAGTGAGCGGTCTCGTGCTCATTTTCAAAAGACCGCCCTCGCGACAACGTTTATAGGCTTGGGAAGCTAACTTCTCGATTACTGCTACTTCACTCCTTCTGCTAGATCAATATCCTTTTTGAGCATGTCATTAACTAAAACATTGAGCTCCACACCTTTGGCATGGGCTTTAGCCGCTAGGTACTCCTGTACCGCTTCCTCTAAGTAAACAGGGTAATTCATTTTGGCGTTGGTTTGGTAAAATTTACCCCGCTCGCCCTTCTTGAAATCATATTCCTCACGCATGTTGATCATCTCTCGTATTGCTTAATTTCATTCTTAGTCGCAGGTCTTGCCGAGACCAAGCGTATGGTTGCAATGCCTTGCTTCTTATATACAACCCGTTTTAAAACCTCTGATAAGTATGCCAATCTAATTCTTGACACTTTCCTTCTTGGTCGCTCAACTCGCTTTTTTATACGCTGTGCTCGCGGTACTATAGCATTTTGCATGCGCTGCGAAGGCGGGTGTCTAATTATAAAATAATGAGGGAGATTCTATGACGACTGTATTATTTGCACCTGCTGTGGTGCTTCTGCTTATTACGTTTTTGGTGTGGGTATTGATGTTTGTGCGTCGCGCGAGCGAAACCCGCGCGTTAGGAATTAATCCACAACAACTGGCAACACCAGAGCAGGTCAGTGCTGCCTTTAGCGATAAAACTCTAGCCGCCGGAAATTGTTTTAAAAACTTAACCGAGATGCCGATGGTGTTTTACGTAATCTGCATCTTTATAACGCTGGCCGGACAGGTTGACGCGTTGTACCTAAATCTAGCGTGGGGGTTTGTCGCGTTGCGTGCCGTGCAGGCGTGTGTGCACTGTACTTACAATCGCGTTATGCATCGTTTTATCGCGTATCTGTTCGGCGCTATTCTCGCGTGGACGATGGTGTTTAGATTTGCTCTAGCTGTGCTGTAATTTCCGTCTTTAAGGCTTGCCAGGCGCGCTGTATGCGTTGTTCGGAAATACTGTAACGCGTTTTAAGGTGTTGTGCGAACAGTGACACGCGCCACTCTTCGAGCATCCACGCAAAGTCTGCCATAGCAGGCAACGTTAGGTACGCAAAGGGAAGCTGCTCCGCTTCCTTGAGCAAGCCTAGAGCACTTAGTGGTGCGCATAGACTCGTTACTGCGCTGGCGTGCCGCGTTTGCCAATCCTGCAATGTGCTAATGGCTTCGCCCATAGCGAGCGCCTGCTCCTCAATACGAGCTAGGCGATGCTCAATCGCTTTGAACAGGCGTGGATATTGCTTTAAATCACTGGGGAGTGAAAGTGCTATACGCGCGGGATCGCATAATCGGTAAACCTGAGCTTTCATGTCTTCAATCGCTTGGTCAACCGCAATCGTGTCAGCTTTAGTATGGTCGAGCGCGCTTAATAGTTGTACCTGCAGCTGATCAATCGTGTGGAGCTGCGTGGCAATCGCCAGCGCGGTGCTGCTTAAAGATGTGCTCGCAAGACTTGCTAATTGGCTGAATTCGGCGTGGCGAACGGGTTCTGCACAGTTCTGGGTATTGGCCCGAATTGCCATGCAAATCGCTAATTGGACGCGTGACTCTTGGTTTAAGTTGGTGTTTTGCGTCCCAGCGTTGAATTTCCCGCCCTTTGATGGACGCGGCCGTGCAGTGGTAGCTGTGCCCGCTGCCAATTTCAACGCTTTTAATTGTGCCGCCATGCTGCTCGCAGCCGCGGTTGCTTGCATAGTGTTTACTGGCGATGTTTTGCGGTGCGGCTGTTTGTTGGCCTTGGGTTCACCGCGCAATCGTTGCTCTACTTCTTTAAATAAGCGACTTACTGTACTGCTTTGAGTAATGGTAAGTTCTTTTAGTACGAGCATAGGGAGCGACCGCCGATTGTGAAAGCGAGCAACGGAAGCCGATTCGCTCAACACTAAGTTTATGCTGCCATCTTCCTGCAATTGGTGCATCGGGTAGGCCACCACGGTCATGCCTTGGTGTCGATATTGCACGGCGGCGAGGTTCAGCTCGGGTGGCCAACTGGCGACATCGGTTTGCTCGAATTGCCGTCGTTCGGGCGCGCTAGCGGACTGTAAACGTGTGCTAACTGCAGTGGCATAGGTGCGCTTTAAATGCACTAGGTCGGACCCGGTTTCGATCAATGATCCATCTACATCCTCAATACAATAGTGTAGGCATAGATGCGTCGCGAGCTTGGCTGGATTCCAAGCGTGGTGCGGTATTTTTGTGCCGCGTGCTCGTTGCAATGCGGTGCCTAGGGCGTTGGTGAGCGGTACGTTTTGTGGTGCTAGTTTGTCGAGTACTTGCGCGACGGCTTCATTGGCTGGCGTATAGGACTGGCGAATGGGTTTGGGTAAGGTTTTTATTAGTGCAGCACATTTCTCTGCGAGCAAACCTGGTACTAGCCAGTCCCCGAGATGCAACGGCAGGGGGGCTAGTAGTTCTACGGGAACATGCAAGGTTACGCCATCGGCGTCATCATTGGGCGCAAAGGTATAGCTTAGTTTTAACTCTCTACCTTGTACGCTTAGGGTATCGGGGAATTGGGTTGCAATTTCTTGTTGTTCCGCAGGAGCGATAAATTGGTCGCGACTAAGGTGTAATGGAGCATCGGTGTAAGCAGCGATCCATTTTTCTAAACTGGCGACATTTGCGCAATCCGCTGGAACTCGTTGTGCGTAAAAATCGAAAAGCCAAGAGTCGCTGCGCAGGAGGCTGCGTCGACGCGTTTTAACTTCGTATTTCTCGATTTGCGCTAGTAGTTGCTGGTTGTGTTGCACAAACTTTATATCGCGTCGAGTGGGCATATACTCACTGGCAACGAGCGCCGCTTGAATAAAGAGCGCGCGTGCCTCAGCTAAGGCAACACGCTGATACGAACAGTGCTCGCCTTGTTTGAGCACCAAGCCTTTGTATAGCGTTTTGCGCAGTGCGGTCACTTCGCCACGCTGCGCATCAAAATGCGGATCGCTGTAACTGTATTTCAGAGCATTTTTCGCATAGATCAGGATCCAGTCCGGTCGGATTACCGCCACCGTACGTGCGTAAACGCGATTAGTCTCGGTTAGCTCGCTGGCAACTAACCATTTTGCTTTACTCTTTTTAAGCGCTGAGTCTTTGTTGATTGCGATGCTGCGACTGCGTGTTCCAACATAATCATCGTCGATAGTGCGATTAAGGATATTGCTTATAAAACCCGCAACAACAGCTCGGTGCAACGCCCCGTATCGCTCAGAGTTGAGCTCAAGTTGCTGTTTAAATTCGGGCGCCTGTTTGTCTAACTCCAAGGAATGCCATGCTAGAGGTTTTTCGGCCATGGTCGCGCACAGGGTTTTAAGTTGGCGCACCAAGTCGCGCCATTCAAACACTCTTTGAATGGACCAACCTTGTTGCTCGCATAATGCTCTGAACTCCTTATTCGAGAGAGCCTGACGATGCGCTTCGATGGTTTGCCAGAGCAGCAATTGGGCACAAAAATCTGATTGTGGATGTGGGGGCGCGAGTCGATTCGAGGCGTTCGCGTTGTGCTCTTGTACTTCACGCATACTTTGTGCGGCTGCGACAATAATCGCATCGAGAAAATAGGCGGTCTGACGTGCCTCAACGAGCATTCGCGCTAACTGCGGGTCTACCGGAAGATCACTCATCAAGCGTCCGGTAGGTGTCAGGTTTTGGACTTTATCGATGGCATCCAGTTCTTGCAATTGCTTTAGCCCATCGTTTAAGAGTCTCGGGTCGGGCTGGTCGAGAAAGTCAAATCGTTTAGGGTCTTTAATGCCCAGTCTGAGCATTTGTAGCACCACCGAAGTTAGGTTGCTGCGTAATATCTCCGCGGGCGTAAATGCCTCACGCGCAGCAAAGTTCTTCTGTGAATAAAGGCGAAAGCACACGCCGTTGCGCACGCGGCCACAACGTCCCATTCGTTGGTTTGCGCTGGCTTGGGAAATTTCGGCGATGGGAAGCTTCTGTACTTTAGCTCTGAAGTTGTATTGCGAGACGCGCGCTAAGCCTGGATCAATTACATAGGCAATGCCAGGCACTGTGATGGATGTTTCGGCTACATTGGTAGCCAGCACCACTTTACGGTATTGACTAGGTCTAAATACTTTGTTTTGTTCCGTTACGCTCAATCGCGCATACAGAGGCAATACATCCAACGCCAGATTGAGCTCGCGCACCGCGCGCGCAGCCGCACGAATTTCGCGCTCCCCGGCGCAGAACACTAATATGTCGCCAGACGTTTTGAAGTGCCCCCGCGCCTCTTCCCGCACAATCATCGCGACCGTTGAGGCGATCTGCGTTTCTAAGTTGGCACTGGCGTCGGCGGCTTGAGGGTCTGCGCTGAGATAGTGAACCT
>CAYOXK010000053.1:11019-19810 GCA_964407915.1 uncultured Gammaproteobacteria bacterium | reverse complement strand
TGTATATCCACCTGGCCCTGAACCAATCACCACAATTCGCTTGCCTGCAGACTTCTTACTAGGGCTTTCTTGTGCATTGAGAGTGCTTGTTTCGAGCGCTGCTGAACGAGCTGGGGGCGCGTCCTGCTCCTTGGGCGTTCCCTCAGACTTTTGCGCATCCTCTTGCTTGTTGTCAGTATCGGGCTTAGCTGTTTTAGAGCTTTCTGGTTCAGCCTGGGCGTCGAGCGTCATAACCTCATCGCCCTCATTGACCGTGTCACCAAGCTTTACGTTAATTTTGGTGATCTTGCCACTGTGACCAGCCGGCACATCCATCGAGGCTTTATCGCTCTCTAGGACTAGAATTGAGTCGCTCTCGTTAACGACGTCACCTTCTTTGACTAAAATCTCGATGACTTCTACGCCGGCAGCGCCACCGAGATCGGGAATTACTATTGCGATAGTCGCCACAAGCTGCTCCTTTTAAACTGATTAGATGCCGTTGACCTATAATGAATTACACGGTTAGGCGCCGCACATCTTCTAACACAGACGCTATTTGACGCGTAAAGCGTGCCGCTTCGGCGCCATCGATCACTCGGTGATCATACGACAAACTCAAGGGTAAAATTGGTGCTGGGATAAATGCTGTACCGTTCCAGTGTGGCTGCACCTTAGTACGTGACACACCTAATATGGCGACTTCGGGCGCATTGACAATTGGCGTGAAACCCGTACCACCAATGCCACCTAAGCTCGAAATGGTAAAGCATGCGCCGCTCATGTCGGCCATCGAGAGTTTTTTATCGCGCGCTTTGTCCGCTAATTCGCCCATCGCAACTGCAATGTCCGCAACCGATAAAGTGTCTGCACCTTTGATCACAGGAACCACTAAACCGTCTGGTGTATCAACCGCAATCCCTATGTTGAAGTACTGTTTCAGAATTAACTCTGAACCGTCTTCAGACAAAGAACTGTTGAATTGCGGGTACTTTTGCAAGGCGTTGACCACCGCCTTCACAATGAACGCGAGCGGCGACAGTTTAATGGGCTTATTTGCTTTTGCGTACTCTTCATTTAGCTGCTTACGAAACGATTCAAGATCTGCGATGTTGGCTTCGTCGTTATGCGTTACGTGCGGCACATTGAGCCATGATCGATGCAAATTTTGCGCGGTGAGTTTCTTAATTCGGTTTAAAGGCTCGCGCTTGATTGCGCCAAATTTACTAAAATCTGGGTTCTTTACGCTGGGAATTCCAGCGCCGCCGTTATTATTCGCTTGACCGTCGTTGGCACTCGAACCGGCTTGCAGGCGCTGCTTGACCCAAGCTTTGACATCGTCCTTAGTGATTCGTTCTTTGCGACCACTACCTTGAATATGCTCTAACTGCGCGCCCAATTCGCGGGCAAGCCGACGTACGCTCGGTGCTGCATGTGAAGTGCCAGTGGCGGAGCGGGTCGGACTCGTTGCCGAAATGTTCTGTGTTGGCGTTGTATCCGCTTTATCAACCTTGGGTTGGTCCGTTGCCGACTTAGATTCACTCTGCGCTGGATTGTCGTCCTTGCTGAGTTCAGAATTAGCTTGCGATTTATTTTCAGCACTGTCCTTGGCGATATCCTTCGTAGTTGAGTCACTGCGGAGTATTACAACCACAGTGCCTTCGCTTACCTCGTCGTCGAGTTTTACCTTAATTTCGACTACTTCGCCAGCGGCTGAACTGGGAACTTCCATGCTGGCCTTGTCACTCTCTAAGCTGATTAGTCCGTCGTCCATCGTAACGGTATCACCCACTTTCACCAAGATCTCGACCACCTTGGCGGAGCCTCCACCAATATCGGGTATCGAAACTTCGACAGTGCTGTCAGTTTGCTTTTGCGCTGTTGTTCCGGATTTCTTGTCGCTCACTACCTCTTGCTCCTCGTTGTTAACGGCGGCGGACGCACTCGGTGTCGACTCGTTGGCGGGCGGACTGCTGCTCGTTTGAGCGCCGCGGGCTGCATCTCGACGTACTTCAATGAGTGCGTCACCTTGCTTCACCGCATCATCAAGCGCGACTTTAATAGCGTGAACGGTACCCACCGCCGTGCTAGGCACTTCCATACTTGCCTTGTCGCTTTCGAGACTTACGATGGCGTCGTCAACGCTGATGTGATCGCCAACTTTAACGAGTATTTCGGCCACCTTAGCCGCGTCGCCACCAATATCAGGCACTTTTACGGTTACAATATTCTTGTCTCGTGCTGGCGCACTCGTTACTGTCTGCTGTGAACTGGCTTTGGGTGCAGCCTCGACGTTGGTTTCGAATAACACTAAGGGGGTTAATAAGCTCACCCCATCGCCATCGCGGGCAATTAGCTCAACGACTCGACCATCGATCGAGGCGGGTAGGGGCTCCTCTTTACCATTGTTCATAATGGTAAACAGAACATCGCCTTTCTTAACGGTGTCGCCCTCGGCCACCACTGTGCGGATAATCTTTGCACCGCGCAACTCCATTGTCTCTGGAGCGGTTAATTCTAGATACTTGATCATTATTTATGGGTCTTATTGCCTAAGTACGAAACAAAATAAAACGGACTTAAAGTCGGTCTGGTATGGGTTTGTTAACATCTATATTAAACATCTTGATTGCCTTTTTTACCGTGGCAACGTCAACGCTACCATCCTCCACTAGAGCGTGTAAGGCGGCCACCACAATATAGTGCTGATTCACTTCAAAATGAGTTCTTAATTGCATACGGTCATCGCTGCGCCCAAACCCATCAGTGCCTAACACGACATAACGAGAGGGTACGTACTCGCGGATTGAGTCCGCGTATATCTTCATATAATCAGTAGCGGCTACGACCGGACCATTATGATCCTGCAGACACGTCTCTACGTACGATTTGCGTTGTTTACTCTTGGGATTCAACATATTCCAGCGGCTAACCTCTAAGCCGTCGCGACGCAGTTCATTAAAACTGGTGGCGCTCCAGATATTCGCAGCCACGCCAAATTCAGATTCAAGAATTTGTCCGGCTTGAATGCACTCGTTTAAGATCGTGCCAGAACCGAGCAGTTGCACAGTCGGAGTTTTGCCATCGTCCTTAGTGCTTTTCGCGAATAGATATAATCCCTTTAAGATGCCTTCCTCGGCTCCCTTTGGCATGGCAGGGTGATGATAGTTTTCATTCATCACGGTAATGTAGTAAAACACGTTTTCTTCGTCCTGATACATCCGCCGCATACCATCTTGAATGATCACGGCTAATTCAAATGCGAAGGTGGGGTCGTAAGAAACGCAATTGGGAATCATGGACGCATGCAAGTGCGAATGACCATCCTGGTGCTGCAAACCTTCGCCCGCAAGCGTCGTGCGCCCCGCTGTTCCGCCAATCAGAAATCCACGTGCTTGCATATCGCCCGCGGCCCAAGCTAGGTCGCCAATGCGTTGAAAGCCAAACATAGAGTAGTAGATATAAAATGGAATCATCGCCAACTCGTTAGTCGAGTACGAGGTGGATGCCGCAATCCATGATGACATGGCACCGGCCTCGTTGATGCCTTCTTGGAGTACTTGACCCTTAATATCCTCACGGTAATACATGAGTTGGTCTGAGTCTTCTGGTTGGTATTTTTGACCCTCACGCGCAAAAATACCTAACTGGCGAAACAGTCCTTCCATACCGAAAGTACGCGCTTCATCCGGCACAATCGGCACGATGCGATCTTTGATCGACTTTTCCCTGATCAACGTGGTCAAGATGCGAACAAACGCCATCGTCGTAGATATCTCTCGCTCGCCAGTATCTTCTAAGAATTTGGCAAAGACACTTAAGTCGGGTATGTCTAATTTACTCGAGCCGCGTGATCGGGCTGGTAAATATCCGCCTAAATGCTGACGACGTGAATGTAAATATTTAATTTCCGGCGAGTTATCGTCGGGCTTTATGTAATCAAGCGACTCCAACTGCGCATCGCTAACGGGAATTTTGAAACGGTCGCGGAAGGTGCGCAGCGACTCGATATCCATCTTCTTTTGTTGGTGAGAGGTGTTTTGGCCCTGTCCTGATCCGCCCATACCTAAACCTTTTACCGTTTTGGCGAGGATCACGGTGGGCTGACCAGAATGCTTGATCGCGGCGCGATAGGCGGAATAGACCTTTTCGGTATCGTGGCCACCGCGCTGCATTAGGTCGATATCCTCGTCACTCATGTGCGCGACCATGGCTTTGAGTTCGGGCGTATTCCAAAAGTGCTCACGTGTATACGCTCCACCCTTGGCTTTGAACGCTTGATACTCACCATCTACGCATTCTTGCATGCGCTTTTGCAGAATGCCATCGTGGTCCTTTTCTAACAAAATATCCCACTGCGATCCCCAAATGACTTTAATCACATTCCAGCCAGCACCGCGAAACTCGGACTCTAGCTCTTGGATGATTTTGCCGTTGCCGCGAACCGGGCCGTCTAAGCGCTGCAAATTGCAGTTAATGACGAAGATCAAATTATCCAGTTTGTCGCGTCCCGCTAAGCCTAACGCACCACGTGACTCGGGTTCGTCCATCTCGCCATCGCCTAAAAATGCCCATACTTTGCGGTTTTCAGTGGGAATAAGCTCGCGGCTCTCGAGATACTTCTGAAAGCGGGCTTGATAAATGGCCATAATTGGGCCGAGCCCCATCGATACCGTCGGGAATTGCCAAAAATCGGGCATAAGCCACGGGTGGGGGTATGACGACAATCCGTTTCCACCGACCTCTTGGCGAAAGTTGTCTAATTGCTCGGCGCTTAACCGACCTTCAAGAAAAGCCCGTGCATACATTCCAGGCGCCGAATGACCTTGATAGTAGATCATATCGCCACCGTGATCCTTATTACGGGCGCGCCAGAAATGATTAAAGCCTATTTCATATAACACGGCAGCCGAGGCAAAACTGGCTATATGGCCACCATATTCAGTGCTTACTTTATTAGCACGCAACACCATTACCGCCGCATTCCAACGGATTAATGAGCGTATCTTAAACTCGATTTGTCGATCACCCACTAAGGCCGTTTGCTGACTGACGGGTATGGTATTGATATACGGTGTATTGAGGCCGTAGGGAAGCTGAATGCCTGCTTCGCGTGCCGCATTGGTAAGCTCGCGCAATATGAAGCGCGCGCGGTCCGACCCATCCGCATCGATTAAACTTTCAATCGCGTCGATCCATTCTTGGGTTTCGATTGGGTCAATGTCGGTTTGTGGTTGGTTTGGATCTTGGCTCATAACCTAACTGTGTGTGTTTGTACCATTATTTAGCAAACTAATGATATCTATAATCCTGAGTGATGTAAATGTGGTCGCGAATTTTTGCTAAGAAAATTACATAATCGCTCTGCCAAGGAGTTAAGAAACGGCAGGATTTAGCCATCTTTCGTAACGCGCTTTTCTATGCTTGCTGCGACCAAGCTCGTTAAATTAACAATACCCCGCGGGCTCGTTGTTTTCGTTATCGCGTGAATTGGCGCTTTAGCACCTAAAACAATAGGGCCAACGGAAATACCATTCGCTAATGCTTTGAGTACTGTGTAGGTGATATTGGCGGCATCTAGGTTGGGCATAATCAACAGATTTGCATTACCTGAGAGCGAACTTTTGCCTGATTTAGCGCGAGTGATTGCATCGAGAGCGGCACCGCCTTTCATTTCGCCATCTACTTCCAATTCGGGCGCCAACTGCTTGAGCAATTTAAGCGTCTCGGCCATTTTTAAGGAAGATTCGGTCGGGTGACTACCAAAGCTCGAATGTGACAACAACGCGGCGCGTGGCTGCATACCAAATCGCTTAATTTCGTCACTCGCCATAATGGTGATTTGTGCCAACTCCTCAGCGGTAGGTACTTCGTGCACGCTGGTGTCGGCAATAAAGAAAGTGCCTGTATCCAACAACAGTAAATGCATGACCGCCATTTGATTACAGTTCGGTTTGAGGCCTATTTGCTGCTCGATGAGTTTAATTTGTTCGTGCAATTTCGCGTTCGGACCCGTGAGGATTGCATCCGCTGTATCATTGTCGAGCATGCTTTTCGCTAATTTTAGGCGTGCATCTAAATCGCGTGTTGCGCATTCAACGATGTCGAAATGCTCATCAGCGCGTAAGCGTAAGCCTAATTGGCGACTGCGCTCTAATATTACGTCGCGCTGGCCCAGTAGTATGGGGCGGGCATAGCCTTGGTCAACCACGTCCTGAATGGCACGCAAGATTCGATCATTCTCTCCGTCGGTGTAGACCACGCGAGTAGTGCGCATTTGCGCCATTTCAAAAATGGGTCGCATGACGTTACCGGTTCGATACACGAGCGGTTCTAGGCTCTCGCGATACGCTTTAATACTTTTAAAGGGTCGGGTGGCAACACCACTATCGATGGCCGCCTGGGCTACCGCTGGGGCAATACTGGTAATGAGACGTGGGTCAAACGGTTTGGGTAATATGTAGTCGGCGCCAAAACGCAGTGACTCGTTTTGATAATAGCGTTGCACCACCTCAGAACTCTCAGAGTGCGCTAGATCGGCAAGTGCGTAGACGCAGGCTACTTTCATTTCTGGCGTAATGGTTGTGGCGCCTACGTCTAATGCGCCTCTAAACAGAAACGGAAAGCACAATACGTTATTAACTTGATTGGGATAATCAGAGCGACCCGTCGCCACTACCGCGTCGGGGCGATGTTCATGTACGAGCTCAGGTAAGACCTCTGGAACTGGGTTTGCCATGGCTAAAATGAGCGGTTTATCGGCCATGCTCTTCAGCATCGCGACGTTGATCAAGTTCGGTTGCGATACGCCTAAAAAGATATCGCAGCCATGCATCGCATCTGCAAGCGTACGCGCCTGTGTGGTGGCGGCAAATTTTTGCTTTACCGAACTGAGTCCTTCGCGCGCGGTATGAATAACACCATGACTGTCCAGCATTAACACGCGCTTGGGGTCAACGCCGAGTTCCATCAATAAATCGGTACAAGCCATCGCCGCGGCACCCGCACCGGATACCACAAGGTTAACTGTGCGGATGTCTTTTTCAACCACCCTCAAGCCATTAATCACGGCAGCGGCTGAGACAATTGCAGTACCGTGCTGGTCATCATGAAACACAGGAATGTTCATGCGTTTGCGCAGCTTGGCTTCAATTTCAAAGCATTCCGGTGCCTTAATGTCTTCTAAGTTAATGCCGCCAAATGTGGGTTCGAGTTTGGCAACCACATCGCAGAATGCATCCACATCGGTTTCGTCTACTTCGATGTCGTAGGCGTCAACGTCTGCAAAGTTTTTAAACAAGATCGCTTTGCCTTCCATCACGGGTTTAGAGGCCAAGGCACCGATATTGCCCAAACCGAGCACGGCTGTGCCGTTGGTGATTACGCCCACTAAATTGCTTTTCGATGTGTAGAGCGCTGCGGTGAGCGGATCTTTGGCGATCTCTAAACAGGGTTCAGCTACCCCCGGAGAATAGGCGAGTGCCAAATCTCGCTGGTTAGACAGTGGTTTGGTGGCTTGGATGCGAATTTTGCCCGCTTGGGGGCTGCGATGATAATGCAGGGCGGCGTCACGTAAATCGTTGCTCATTTTTTTTGGATTCCAGTAAGTTACAGCAGCTGATAGTGTTGGAGAGTCTAGTATTCCGAGTTGAGGCAGCGCCTGAAAAGGGCCTATTTCCAGCGGGCTTTGTCCGTTAAGCAATTACTTCGCATGCAAACTCGCAGACGCTTGCTCGTCGGCGTGATAGGAACTTCGTACTAGCGGCCCTGATGCAACATGCTTGAACCCCAAACCTTCGCCATAAATCTTCAATTCCGCAAATTCATCTGGGTGTACATAACGCTCCACGGGCAAATGATTAAGGCTTGGCTGCAGATACTGGCCCAGCGTGAGCATGTCGCAATTGTGTTCACGCAAATCGTGCATTACGTTCTTTACTTGCGCGATCGACTCACCAATACCTAGCATCAACCCCGATTTAGTTGGAACCGTTGGTTGTGCCGCTTTAAATTTATTAAGTAAATCCAACGACCATTGATAGTCCGAACCGGGGCGAACGCGCGGGTAGAAGTCTGGGATGGTTTCTAAATTATGATTAAACACGTCGGGTGGGCAGCGCGACATAAGTTCAATCGCTACATCCATTCGACCCCTAAAATCGGGGACTAGAATTTCAATTTTAGTGGCGGGCGTGCGCTCACGAATAGCCTCGATACAAGCGACAAAGTGACCAGCACCGCCATCGCGCAGGTCATCGCGGTCCACTGACGTGATGACCACGTAGCGCAATGCCATGTCGGCAATGGTTAGCGCTAAGTGCTCAGGTTCGGCAGTATCTAATGGCTTGGGGCGACCGTGGGCTACGTCACAAAATGGGCAGCGGCGCGTGCAGATATCGCCCATGATCATAAACGTAGCTGTTCCCCGCGAAAAACACTCGCTTAGATTGGGACAGGCCGCCTCTTCGCAAACCGTATGTAATTTGTTGTCACGTAATTTTTGCTTGAGCTCTTGCACTTTATTGCCTTGGGGCAGGCGAATACGAATCCAGTCAGGTTTACGTAGCGGATTGGTAGTGGGCTCGATCTTGATTGGAATCCGTGCCATTTTCTCGGCACCGCGTAGTTTTTCGCCAGGAACGATCGCTTTAGGTCTGCTTTTCAATGCGTCACTTTGCATAGTCTGTAATTACTCTTTGAAGTTGGGGTAGGGCGTTTGCAACAGTACTCGCAATATCGCTTGCCCGCGCAGCGAATTCCACTCATTGTACTGCTTTGGACACTATTTAAGATCGTGCGTTAAGATCGTGCG
>CAYOXK010000053.1:0-10919 GCA_964407915.1 uncultured Gammaproteobacteria bacterium | reverse complement strand
TTAAGATCGTGCGTTAAGATCGTGCGCCAGGTGCTTGAGGGCGGCGTCTAGGTTGCCGCAACAAGCATCGATCACGCTTTTCCGTTAAACACCAGTATACTAACATTTATGCAGCAAGACCTCAGCAAGCAAGAAGATTTGGAGCATCTGCTGCGCCACTTTTATGAATTGGTGCTGAGCGATGCCATTATCGGTTATCTGTTTGTCGACATCGCCAAAATCGATCTCGAAGCGCACTTGCCCAAAGTGGTGGCCTTTTGGCACGATCTTATCTTTGCCAGTAATGACTACAGTGGTGGTCTTTATGCTGCACACCTTGGCGTGCACAAACAAGTGCCACTCAAACCGGGACACTTCGCACGCTGGCTGTATTTGCTAGAGCAAGCAATGAGTGAATGTGACTATAGTGGAACTAACGCCGATCGGATGATAGTCCTTGCGCACCGAATCGCTAAAAGTATGAGTGCCGCGCTCAGCGAACAACGTCGCGACACCTTAGTGTTAAGTCTCAAAGAACTCAGTGATCCCCCGCAAGAATCCTAACTGACGTGCCATCAAAGGCCGCTTTTCAACCCATTATCGCGCCTTTGTGCAACTGCGATGAACGCATTCATTAGACCGCTTTACGCGTAAACACTGGTTCCTGCGGTTGTGATAGTTCGGGATTAAATCGATAGCCATCTAAAGCAAATTCTGTGAGCCCAGCGGCGTCGTTGATTCGCTCTTTAATAACCCATGCCGCCATTAAGCCACGCGCCTTTTTAGCGAAAAAGCTGATCATCTTATATTGACCATTTTTCCAATCGCGAAACGCTGGAGTTACCAACTCGGCCGCTAAGTCTTTTTTCTTAACCGCTTTAAAATATTCGTTGGATGCGAGATTCAACAGGATCGCCGAGCCACTTTTAGCTACGGCTGAGTTGATATTATCGGTGATCTGCGTGCCCCAGAACTGGTACAGGTTGTCCCCGCCAGGATGTTGCAATGCAGTGCCCATTTCGAGTCGATAAGCTTGCATAAGGTCTAAAGGCCGTAGCACCCCATATAACCCCGATAGAATACGTAGATGATCTTGAGCAAAGGCCAGATCCGATTCAGCAAGGGATGGTGCATCTAAGCCAACATACACATCACCTTTAAATGCAAACAACGCGGCTTTGGCATTTTTAGCCGTGAACGGGCGTTCCCATTGATGGATACGTTCTACATTGAGCTCCGCCAGTTGTGGGCTAATTCCCATCAGTTGCTGCAGATCATCGGGTGACTTGGTGCTTAAAACGTCGATGAGTAACTCACTCGCATCGAGCATGGCAGGTTGCGTATGCCGTTTGCTCGGTGAGGGCGATTCAAAGTCGAGTGTTTTGGCTGGAGACAGTACAGTTAACATAGTATTTACATCGTAAGGTGAATATGAATGGCTGAGTTTGCACCTTCGTTATGAGGCCTTTTGCGCTAACAATGGACCAAGATATTGCCCCGTAAAAGACGCCTTTACGGTAGCGACGTGTTCTGGCGAGCCTTCGGCGATGATTTCGCCACCGCCGCGACCGCCTTCGGGTCCTAAGTCGATAATCCAGTCTGCCGTTTTGATTACGTCGAGATTGTGCTCGATCACGACGATGGTATTACCCGCATCGCGCAGCACATTCAGAACCTCTAGGAGTTGCCGAATATCGTGAAAGTGTAGTCCAGTGGTTGGTTCATCTAAAATATATAAGGTTTGGCCAGTATCTCGTTTCGAGAGCTCACGTGCCAATTTAATGCGCTGAGCCTCGCCGCCTGACAGCGTAATCGCACTTTGGCCTAACTTAATATACCCGAGGCCTACCGACATCAGCGTCTCGAGCTTTTTATAGATATTCGGTACGGCACTGAAAAAGCCTACCGCGTCTTCGATTGTCATGTCGAGCACATCGTGAATATTTTTGCCCTTGTAGCGAATGTCCAGCGTCTCGCGATTATAACGAGCCCCTTTGCACACATCGCAGGCCACATAAATGTCGGGTAAGAAGTGCATTTCCACCTTGATCAAGCCATCACCTTGGCACGCTTCGCATCGACCGCCTTTAACGTTAAACGAAAAGCGTCCGGGTTTGTAACCGCGCGCTCGGGCTTCGGGCGTATTTGCAAAAAGTTCTCGAATAGGGGTGAACAGCTGCGTATAGGTCGCTGGATTTGAACGCGGCGTACGTCCAATAGGGCTTTGATTGATATCCACGATCTTGTCGACTTTTTCGAGCCCAGTAATCTGCGTGTGGGGCGCGCATTCAAGCCGACTTTTATTAATTTTTTGCGCAGCCGCAGGATATAAAGTGCCATTGATTAACGTGGATTTTCCTGAGCCTGACACACCCGTTACGCAGGTTAATAAGCCAAGTGGAATATCTACGTTTACATTTTTAAGATTATTGCCACTTGCGCCTTCAATTCTAATCACATCCCGCGGTTTGGGTGTTCGGCGCACGCTGGGTAGGGCAATTACTTCCTTGCCAGAGAGGAAACGGCCGGTAAGCGAACGCGGATTAGCTTTGATATCCGCCAGCGTACCCTGCGCCACAATTTCGCCGCCGTGAATACCCGCACCAGGGCCGATATCAACAATATAATCGGCATGTTGCATCGCATCTTCATCGTGTTCAACCACGATCACCGTATTGCCCAGATCGCGCAAGCGGGTGAGGGTACTAATCAAGCGATCGTTATCGCGTTGGTGCAGACCTATGGATGGTTCGTCGAGCACATACATTACGCCGACCAACCCCGAACCAATTTGCGAAGCTAAACGAATCCGCTGCGCCTCGCCTCCAGACAGAGTTTCGGAGGAGCGGTCCATGCTCAGATAATTGAGTCCTACGTTGACCAAAAATCCTAGCCGATCGCGTATTTCCTTCACGATTTTTTCGGCAATTTGCGCGCGATTGCCAGTCAGCGTTAGATTTTCAAAAAACTCTAAAGCTTCGCCAATCGAACGATGCACAATATTGTCGATTGACTGGCCAGCCAAAAACACATTACGTGCCTCAAGTCGCAAGCGCGTGCCACTGCAATCAGGGCAGGAGCGCGAATTGATGAACTTCGCGAGCTCTTCGCGCATGGTGTTCGACTCTGTTTCACGATACCGTCGCTCCATGTTCGGGATGATCCCCTCCCAGGTGTGGTGACGCACTACGCCATGGCCCTGATGGCGCAAATAATTGAACTCAATGGTTTCTTTACCGCTGCCATAAAGCAATTTATTGAGTTGCTCTTCGGTCAGGCTGTTCAGCGGTTCGTCAACACTGAATCCATAATGTGTGCCGATGTTTTGCAACATGCGAAAATAAAACAAACTGCGACGGTCCCACCCCTTTATAGCGCCGGCTGATAGACTGAGTTCGTTGTCGTAAATAATTTGATTGGGATCGAAATACTGTTTATGTCCCAAACCATCGCAAGCGGTGCAGGCCCCTACGGGGTTATTAAACGAGAATAAGCGTGGTTCCAGTTCGCTAAGACTGTAACCGCAATGATTACACGCGTAGCGGGAGGAAAATACCAAGCTGTTTTCGACCGTGGTGCCATCGTCGCCTAAAACAACCACTTCGGCGACCCCTTCGGCAAGCTCCAAAGCGGTTTCGAAGGATTCGGCCATTCGTTGCTCGTTGCCTTCTTTGATCACTAAACGATCGACAATGACGTCGATATCATGCTTGAAGTTCTTTTTGAGCGCTGGCGGTTCGGCTAAGTCGATAATTTGTCCGTCTACACGAGCGCGAATGTAACCTTGCGCGTGCAAGCCTTGTAATAAATTAAGGTGCTCGCCTTTGCGGTTTTTCACCACGGGTGCCGTTAACAGAATCTTGCTGCCTGACGGCAGAGCCATGGTTTGATCTACCATTTGACTCACCGTTTGCGCTTCAAGCGTAACGCCATGCTCTGGGCAACGAGGATCACCAACTCGAGCATAGAGTAAGCGTAAATAGTCGTATATTTCAGTAACCGTTCCGACCGTGGAGCGAGGATTGTGGGAGGTGGCTTTCTGTTCAATAGATATAGCCGGCGAAAGCCCTTCAATCACATCCACGTCAGGTTTTTCCATGAGGGATAAAAACTGGCGAGCATAGGCCGACAAAGACTCCACATAACGGCGTTGCCCCTCTGCGTAAATGGTGTCGAATGCGAGCGACGATTTGCCCGAACCGGACAAGCCGGTTATCACGATCAGCTTGTCGCGCGGTAAATCTAAGTCAATACCTTTGAGATTGTGGGTTCGAGCGCCCCGAATGGTGATCTTGTCTAACACGATGTTGATACGGCTTAAGAGTGGGTTTCATCGCGCGAGCACCCCAGGAGCGCGCATAGGCACGCACTCGCGTTGGACCTCCCACTAGTCGCGAGCATAAGGTGAGCGAACTAGATAGACGATGTGTGGAATAAGGAGTCTCAATAAAGTTTCTCTTATATCCACATAGAACAACCTGTTAATATACGTGTCCGCTAGTCAAAGCGGAATCAAATTTTTGTTTGGGCCGAAATACCAACGCTATTGATCCTCAAAGCACTCTCTTTGTGAGCAACTACCGCTCCGTTACAGTATTTGCTTGAGTACTGTGATCTTGCTAACGCGTGGCCCAGACTTACTGTTTACTCTAATAGCTTAGGAAACCTCGGGTAATTATTGTGTCTAAATCGTTTAATGCACTTGAAAAGAAATCCGTTGCAGCCCTCGCAAGCATCTATGGCTTGCGCATGTACGGCTTGTTCTTGTTGTTGCCCGTGCTCGTTATCCATGCTGAACAATTAGAGGGGGCCACGCCCATGTTGATGGGGCTGGCCTTGGGTGTTTACGGTATCAGCCAAGCGCTTTTACAGATTCCTTTTGGATTTTTGTCCGATAAGTTCGGTCGCAAACAGATGATCACCGTAGGGTTGGTTTTATTTGTGATCGGCAGCCTGATCGCTGCGGCAGCCACCACCATTGAAGGAGTTATTATTGGCCGTGCAGTGCAAGGAATGGGCGCCATTGCCGCCGTGGTGCTTGCATTAACGAGCGATCTAACCCGCGAGAGTCAACGATCCAAAGCCATGGCGATTATTGGCATGTCCATCGGTTTCGCATTTTTATTAGCCATGCTAAGTGCACCCATCCTAGAGTTTTGGATTGGAGTGCGTGGCTTATTTATTATGACTGCAGTGCTCGCCTCGCTCGCACTGATACTGGTCTGGAAAGTCATTCCCACACCAGTGCCCACACGCAATATGGACGTGCGACCCGTGCCTGCGCAGATGTGGTCTTTGCTTAAGGATCCAAACTTATTGAAACTCGATATAGGCATTTTTTTATTGCACTTTACGCTCACGGCGTCGTTTGTGATCTTACCGATCGTTTTAATTGACGGTCTCGATTTGGAGACCAGCGAGCATTGGCGAATCTATTTACCCGCGCTGCTCGGCTCGATTCCCTTTATGGCGCTAATGGTGATTAGCGCGAGTTCTCCCAAGCGCAACAAATGGGTCTTTTTCGCCGCGGTTTGTTTACTCGTGCTTGCACAAATATTATTAGTGGTGCGCCCGGTAAGTATGCTGCTCGTTACGGTTGCGCTGTTTATCTTCTTTTGGGGATTTAATACGCTTGAGGCACTGCTGCCTTCGTTGGTGTCGCGCTTAGCGCCCGCGGCAGGAAAGGGCTCGGCAATGGGGGTTTATAATACCTTTCAATTTACCGGAGTGTTTTTCGGGGGCTTTTTTGGAGGTTTGTTATATGGCCAGTTCGGAGTTACCGTAACCTACGTTATTATTGGTCTGATCTTGGCTGCTTGGGCTTGGTTCGCTTTTAAAGCAGAGCCATTTCGCTTATTGGATAGCCTTACGGTTAAAATTAATCCCGCGTTACTCGTGAGTCGACGCGAAGCCTTTCGAGCGGTCGAGGGCGTAGAAGAGGTTATCGTGTTCGAGGGAGAGAGTGTGGCTTATTTAAAAGTGGATAAAGCACGCTTGGATACCGCTGCGCTCGATGCGTTAACCGCGAGTTAGCTCTATTTGAGGTCTGCAGTGTTCATACACGATAAAGCCGAAACAGTTACACAAAAGATAAGCATTTTCGCTCTGCATCCCTGTCTGCAATGGGGATCGCTAGCGGTTTCGCCCTGCGCCGTGCGAATTGCGCTGATCGGGTTTATGGCACTAGCTTGCTATTCTGGTGAGCTCATTGAGTCGGCGCGGGCCCAATCTAAACCAGAGGTTACGATTGCGGTATTAAAACACCTTGATGAATATTTTACCGAACCGCTTGATGCGCTGTACGTTGATGAATTAAGTAGCTTATTGGCAGGAGACTTTGAATTAGAAATCGTTGAATACCGCGCAGGTTGGAGCACCGAAGAGGTTAATAGTGTTATCGACGAAATCTATGCAGAACCCGAAATAGACGCCCTGTTGGTGTTAGGCTTTGCGGCGAATCAACGGGCTATTCAGCGCAATACCTTTACGTTGCCAACCTTTTTGCCGTTTGTGATAGAAAGCGAAATTATTGGAGCTCCGCTTGCTGACGGAGCGTCGGGCAAACAAAATTTAAACTACCTGACCTACAGCACACAGTTTTTAGACTCGATCGACATTTTGCGCGATGTGGTCGATTTTTCGAGCATCGCAATTCTGGTCGATGAGACCGTCGTAGATGCTTTGCCCGACGATCTCAAGCAACAATATCTACAAAATTACAATGGGGTGTTTATAGATATTGTGCCGCACGATGGCTCTGATACGCCCTTAATCAAGTTGGTACCGGAATCTGCAGAGGCCGCCATTATCGGCTTGTTGCCACGTATGTCTGAAGCCAATATGCAAACACTGATCGATGATCTTAAAGCGCGTAAGATTCCTACTTTTAGTTACTTAGGCAAAGGCTTAGTCGAACGCGGAGTGCTCGCTACGGCCATGAATGATTCGGTTTATCAGCTTGCGGCACGCCGCAATGCCCTTAATATTCAGGCGGTATTGCTGGGCGAAAACGCTAATGCTCAACCCGTTATGGTCGAGTCTAGACCTAAGTTGCAAATCAACCAAAAAACCGCTGAAGAAATTGGGGTTTCGATCGATTTTAAAACGCTAATTGGTGCGGATGTGGTTGGGTTTGGGCAGGGTCTCGATGCACAGAGTTACACGCTTGAAGCGGTTGTGGCGCAAGCATTGCAGCGCAATTTGCAGCTTCAAGGTCAGGGCATCACACAACAACTTCAGTATCAACAGTTGAGCGAAGCGCGTAGCGCGTTACGACCGCAGCTCGTATTCGATGCCAATCATTTAGAGCGTAAAGACGACTCCACCCTAGTACAAGCAGGGTTTGCTGCGTCAGAGTCGACGGATATCGCTTTAAGTATGTCGCAAACGCTTTATTCCGAGCGTCGCTTTGCAAATGCAACCATTCAGGCGTTACTGGCGGCCGCCAGTGACCAGGAGTATCGGCAAGTTCAACTCGATGTAGTCCGCGAGGCCGTGCTGGCTATGGCTGATGTGTTGCAAGCGCGTGCCGAAGCCGAAATCAATCAGGAAAATTTAGAGTTCTCCGAAAGTAATTTAGAGCTTGCGGTGGATCGTGTATGTTTAGGTGCGACCTCGTCAGCTGATCAATATCGCTGGGAAGCACAGGTTGCCAATGCGCGTTCAGCGGTTTTTGGGGCTTACTCCAGCTTGCTGATCGCGCAGCAAAACTTAAACCGTGTGATGGCACGCGAGGTGCAACTACCGATTGACGTCGTTGATGTGAATATGGACACCTTGCTCGTGTTCAGTGTGCAAGAAATTTTTACGCTCATGGACAATGCCGATACGTTTGAGCATCTCTATCGTGCAGGTCTGGAAAGCGCTTATGCTAATTCGCCAGAACTGGCCCGACTCGAGCAATTATCGAGCGCGAAGGACCGTGAACTCACTGCATTAAAGCGGCAACGCTGGTTGCCAGAAGTAGAGTTGAGCGGACAGCTTAGCGACAATATTGATAGTGCCAATGCACAAATGCAAGATGGCCATGATTGGCAGGTGTTAGTGAACGCTAAAATCCCGCTGTTTCAGGGCGGCGGCTTGTTAGCACAACAAAGAACGGCGCGGCTGGAGCTGCAGCAATTAGACAACCAACGCGAGCAAATTAAATTGCAGCTCGCTCAGCAGCTGCGGCGCGCGATGAATAATGTATTAACCTCGTTGTTTAATTTAGACTTTACCCAAACTGCGGCCACCTCTGCGAGCAAGAGTCTGAGCTTAGTGACCGACTCATATAACCAAGGCGCTCTGTCTATCGTGGATTTGCTGGATTCCCAGAATACCAGCATCAGCGCCAACTTGGGTGCGGTACAGGCGCGTGTCGCGTTTTTACGTGCGACGGTAGAAATGCAACGAACCATGGGTGATTATCATTTTTTAGTGTCGGCTGAACAGCGCGCAAAACTGCGGAAGGACTATCAGCTTGATATCGCCGATTTCAGATCTGGTAAAAGTGCCGCCAATGAACCCACGAGTCGTGATCGGCGTACGCAAGAGCCTTCAGCGAATGAAGAGCCTTCAGCGAATGAAGAGCCTTCAGCGAATGAAGAGCCTTCAGCCAATAGATAGCCCTCAGCATTTAACCCAAAGACCCTAGCTCATACTCGCAATTGCGTTAACATTTAATGGCCCGTGTAGCCAAGGAGCATTCATCGATCATGCCTAGCCTGTCCCTAAAAATGATGCTCGCGAGTGGGGTGCTCGCCATGCTTAGCGGCTGTGATCAAAGCACACCGAAAATTGAAGAGAGCCCACGACCTGTGCGCTTTATCACCGTTGGAGATTCAGCTCAATCCCGACAAAGCACTTTTCCAGGTGTCAGCCAGTCCGCCCGCGAGTCCCGATTGAGCTTTAAAGTGGCCGGCACAATCACCGCCATACCTGCCCAAGTAGGGGATTCGATTGCCGCAGGCACTGTGATTGCCAAATTGGACCCATCCGCTTACGAATTGCAATTACAGCAAGCCCAAGCCAATGTGGCACAGTTGCGTGCAGCGTCGCGCAATGCTCGTGCGGCTTACGAGCGCACTCGCTCTTTGTACGCTAATAATAATGCCGCGCTAGGTGACCTTGATGCAGCTCGCGCAGGGGCTGAGTCGGCAGAAGCCCAGTTACGCTCAGCAAGTAAGTCATTGGAATTGGCACAGCTTAATTTGTCCTACACGCAGCTTTCCGTCGACATCGATTGTGTGGTCGACGCAATCTCGGTAGAGGTGAATGAGAACGTGGCTACCTCGACAGAAGTCGCTCGAGTGAACTGCAGCGACGACCTCGAAATTGAAGTAACAGTGCCCGAAAGTACCGTTACTAGCTTAAGTAAGGGCGATCAAGCGCGTGTAAAATTTGACGCGCTTCCCGACCGGATTTTTGCTGGTGAAGTGGTTGAAATTGGCTCTGGGGTTTTAGGCGGCGGCTCTACTTTTCCCGTAAAAGTTGGCTTAAAAGAGTCTGATACGGCCTTGCGACCGGGTTTAGCTGCAGCCGTATCATTTTTAATTGAGCGTAGTGATGTGAATAGTACCGATGTGCTTATCCCGCTGTCTGCTCTCGTGAAACGCACTGATGCTACTTATGTCTATGTCGTAGTGGACCATCCCAGTATCCCAGAGCAGGGCCTAGTGCAACAGCGCAAGGTTTCGATTGGCGAATTGACCTCAGCTGGAATTGAAATTATCGACGGTTTACAAGCGGGCGAACGAGTGGTAACCGCTGGTGTCTCTTTTTTGCGCGAAGACCTATCCGTGGCTTTGCGTTAAGCGATTGGCGTAACCACAATCCTTTGGCGAGCATGCAGCATTTATGAACTTAACTCAATTTTCGCTTAATAATGACCGCACAGTGCTTGCACTGATCGTTATTTTGTTTTTGTTTGGTCTGCAATCATTTGTCAGCATTCCAAAACAACAGGACCCAGGGTTTACTATCCGCACGGCCGTCGTCTCCACTCGATTTGAGGGTGCAAGCCCAGAGCGCGTTGAGCAGTTGGTAACAAAGCGCATTGAAGAAAAAGTCCAAGAAATGCCAGAGTTGGACTTTATTACGAGCGAATCACTGCCTGGCCAATCAATCGTTAAAGTTAACTTCAAAGAAAGCTTCACACAGATGCAGCCTATCTTTGACGATTTGCGCCGTAAAGTTGAAGACATTCAACAACAATTGCCCGCCGGCGCGGAGAAGCCCCGTGTCAATGATCAGTTCGGTGATATTTTTGGCAGTGTGTACAGCCTCACGGGGGATGGCTATAGCTATGCCGAATTAGCGCAAATCGCTGAAGAAATTCGCGACGATCTACTTAAAGATCTCGATGTAGCCAAGGTGCGAATCCATGGTGAGCAAAAGGAGGTTGTCTATATCGATTATAAAAGTGCCACGTTGACTAAATTGGGGGTGTCACCCCAACAGCTCGCGGGTATTTTGAGCAAAATTAATATTGTGTCAGCGGGGGGGCACATCGTAAGCGGTAAGGAGCGCATAACGCTGGAACCCAGTGGTAACTTCGAAACAATTGAGGATATCCGCCGCACAGTCATTCCCTTGCCCAATGTGGGGCTTGTTTACCTCGCAGACATAGCGGATGTGTACCAAGCTTATGATGATCCCACCGCTAAGCTGACGCGAGTTACTGGCCGTCCGGCACTGGCGATTGCGGTGTCGATGCGCGCGGGTGGCGACATTCTTAAATTAGGCCGCCGCTTAGATTCGTTGGTTCCACAACTTGAAGCTCGCTATCCTTGGGGCATAAAGCTCGACAAAATTTGGTTTCAAGCGGACTTAGTTGAGAAAGCCGTGAGCAATTTTGTCTCGAGTTTATCGCAGGCCGTGGTGATCGTGATCGCCGTGATGCTGTTCTTCTTAGGATTACGCACGGGATTTGTGGTCGCGACCCTAATTCCATTTGCCAT
>CAYOXK010000052.1:0-20081 GCA_964407915.1 uncultured Gammaproteobacteria bacterium | reverse complement strand
CTAAGCCAAGCAAGCGCAGCCGTATCGCAAGCCGATGCCGCGTTTCGCCAAGAGCAAGCCAACGCCAAGCAAGCCACCAACGATTGGAACCGCTTAGGCAATACGGGCGAAGCGCCCGATTTAGTGTTACGCAAACCGCAATTGGCCGCCGCCAAAGCCCAATTAGAATCGGCGCAGGCACGGCTACAAACGGCACAACTAAACCTCGAACGCACCAAAATCACCGCCCCGTACGACGGCCGAATTATTGCGCGCAGCGCCGTTCTCGGTCAGTACGTCAGTGTGGGCACGCCGTTGGCCGAGATTTTCTCAACCGATCGAGTGGAAGTACGTTTACCGTTGAGTCAAACGGAGTTTTCGCAACTCGGTTTAGACGCCGCGTTTTTGGGCGAGCCGATTGATAATTTCAAAGTGGTCCTGAGCTCACAAGTGGGTGTAAACAGCTACAAGTGGAACGCCGTTTTATCGCGAGCCGACAGCTCCTTTGATCTTAATACGCGCCAAATTGACGTGTTCGCACGTGTTATTGACCCATTTGCAAGTGGTTCTGGCCAACCGCCTTTAAAGATTGGCCAGTTTGTAAACGCGCAGATTCAGGGCCAAGTGCTTAACAATGTAATGGTTATTCCCAATAAGGCCCTGCGCGAGGGCAACTACGTATTTGTTTCGGTGGACAATAAGTTGCGCCGCACGCCCGTTAAAGTGGTGTGGCAAGACGATCAAAATGCATTGATTCAAGACGGCTTAAGCGCGGGAGATTTAGTGGTTACCACTTCACTTAACAGCACACTCGCGGGTGCGACCGTAAAACTCGATGCGGAGTTCGAAGCACCCGTGGTGAAATCGACGAGCGCCGACGCACAACCGTCAAGTCAATAGACGCGGCCTGCGCGGCTCGCCACGTAATTAACTATTGCTGTGATGGCAAAGCGCATACGCTCATCCGCGGTCGCATTAGAGCCCGCCCTTTGCTCACCGCCCCTAATCGAGTGCGCCTAACACACTGGTTCTATGCGCTATGCGCCCCCTTCAACCGTTGAGGAACGATCATGATTGAATGGTTTGCACGAAATGCAGTGGCCGCCAATCTGCTGATGGTGGCGATTGTCATCGCGGGGATCACTGCGGCAGCCCGCAGCATTCCTATGGAAGTGTTCCCTTCTTTTGTGCTCGATCAAATATCGATTAACACACAATTTCGCGGCGCAACGCCTAAATCCGTACAAGAGGGGATCACTACCCGCATTGAAGAGGCTATTTACGATCTAGAAGGCATCGATGAAGTGAACGCTCGCTCTTCAGAGGGCTTGAGTGCGGTGCTTGCGGATGTGGCGCCCGGCTACGACCGGCGCGAGATTCTGGATAAAGTAAAATTACGCGTAGATGCCCTTACCACGTTACCCCAAGCCGCCGAAAAACCCGTTGTAGCCTTATCCGCGCGCAATTTTGGTGTGGTTTACATCGCCGTGATGGGCGATCCGAACGCTGGCTTCGACGAAAAAGCCTTGCGGGCCTACGCCGACAAAGTACGCGACGATCTTTTGGCGACCAGCACGATCACCTTAGTAGAGTTTGATGGGGTTAAGGATTACGAAATTAGCGTTGAAATAGACCCCGCCACACTCCAGAGCTACGGCTTAAGTTTGAGCGATGTGGGACGCGCTATTCGTAACAGCTCGGTGGATGTGTCGGCCGGCAATATTCAGTCGCGCGCCGGCGACATTCTACTGCGCGCCGACGGCCAAGCGTATCGTGCAGAGGATTTTGCCAAAATTCCGGTGATCTCAGATCAATTTGGCACCCCTATTCGCTTAGGTGACATTGCGCGCATACAAGACGGCTTTGAAGAGCAACCGCTCATCTCGCTATTTAACGGCAAGCCCGTGGTGATGCTAGAAGTGCTGCGCGTAGGCGACCAAAGCGCGATTGAAGTAGCCGATACGGCGCTCGACTACGTTGCACAAGCCAATGCTGACGCACCACCGGGCATCTCCTTGGAGTATTGGGACGATGACTCGGTGATTATTCGCGACCGCTTAGAGACGCTGTTGTGGAGCGGCATTCAGGGCGGCGCGCTCGTATTACTATTGTTGTCGCTGTTTTTACGGCCGGCCATCGCGTTCTGGGTGTTCTTAGGCATTCCTGTAAGCTTTATGGGTGCCTTAATCTTTATGCCCTTCGTGGGCGGCACGTTTAACGTAATGAGCTTGTTTGCCTTTATAACCGTGCTTGGCATAGTCGTGGATGACGCCATCGTGACGGGCGAAAACATTTACCGCAAAATGCGCGAGGGTACCGACTCGCTCACAGCCTCGATCGAGGGCACTAAGCAGATTGCCATTCCCGTCACCTTTGGCATTTTAACCACCGTTGTGGCGTTCGCACCCCTTGCGGATCTGGGCAATAATCGCTTGGGCATATTGGCGAGTCAGATTCCGATGGTGGTAATTCCTGTACTGCTCATGTCGTTGGTGGAGTCTAAATTTGTCTTGCCCGCGCATTTGAGTCACGTAAAGCCCCGCGACCCCAACAAGCGCGGCAATTTACTGACTCGCATGCAGATGCGCATTTCGAGGGGTCTGGAAACGTTTGTCACAATGCGCTACCAACCCTTCTTAGAGAAGTGTTTAAGCAATAAAGCGATTACGCTCACGCTCGTGATCTGTGTTTCGTTGCTGATTATGATGGTGGCCCTCTCAGGACACATCAAATACACAAGCTGGCCGCGCGTGCAGTCCGAAGAAATTCGCTTTTCGCTTACGATGCCCGACACGACCGGCTTTGCCACCACCCATGCCAATATTCAAAAAATTGCGAACGCGGTACAAGAACTCAAAGTTAAGTACACCAACCCAGACAATGGTGTGTCGATTGTTCGGCACATCTACACGACGAGTGGCACCGACGGACGCACGAAAAAATCCTCAGTAGGACAAGTCGCTGTAGAGATTATTGCGCCGCCCGAACGACACGTGGAAATTACCGCCACCGAGTTGGCAGCGGAAGTGGCGGCTTTAGTTGGAGATATTCCTGGCGCGCAAAAATTTAGCATCCGCGCGGAAGCCGGCGGCGGCGTCACCCCCATCGCGATTGAATTGCGCGGAGACGATTTCGAGCAAATTGGCATCATGGTGCAAGCCATTCGCGACAAATTGCGTGAGTTTCCGACCGTTTACGACATACAAGATAATTTTACGGGCGGCAAAGAGGAACTCAATATTGTCCTTAAGCCACTCGCCAATTCACTAGGCTTAAATCTGGCTGATGTAGCCGAACAAGTAAGTGCTGCCGTATTTGGCTTTCAGGCGCAGCGCGTGCAACGGGGGCGCGATGAGCTACGCGTGATGTTGCGGTATCCCTTAAAAGATCGCTCGGCCGTAGACGACTTAACGCGTTTACCGATCCGCGTGCCGGGATCGGATGTGCCTGTACCGCTCAGCGATTTGGCAACGTTCACCTCTACAACTAGCCCCACTACCCTATACCGCCTAAATCGCCACGCCGTGGTGACCGTGTCGGCCGACTTGAATAAAAAGCTCAGCGACATTGGCGCGATCATGCGCGATTTAGACACCTTTATGGTGGAGTTAAAACAAAGCCATCCAAACATCGATTACGCCTTTAAAGGCGAAGCCGAAGAGCAAGCCGAAACGAACACCGGCCTCTACTTTGGATTGCTGTTTGTGTTGACGTCAATCTACGCTCTACTGGCGATCCCGTTTAAGTCGTATGGACAGCCCTTTATTGTGATGTCGATTATTCCGTTCGCGGTGGTCGGCGGCGTTTTTGGGCATATGCTGCTGTTTAAGGATTTGTCGTTTTTAAGCATGGTGGGCATTCTGGCGCTGATGGGCGTGGTCGTGAACGACAGTCTTGTGCTCGTCGACTATATCAATCAAAAGCGCAAAGAAGGTATGGTGGTGTTTGAGGCGGTACTAACGTCGGGTGGGGCGCGCTTTAGGCCCGTGCTACTCACATCGTTAACCACGTTTGCCGGACTCACACCGCTGTTGTTAGACAACAGCACGCAAGCCGAATTTTTAAAGCCCATGGCTATCTCGCTAGGGTTTGGTATTTTATTTACCACGGTCATTACCTTGATCGTCGTTCCCATCAACTACATCGTGGCGTATCGGGCTAAGCATGCTTGGCTTAATTTTTGGCATGGCACCACCAACTCTGACCAATTGGCAAGGACACAACAATGATCGAATGGTTTGCACGTAATCATGTGGCGGCCAATCTATTAATGATTGGCATTTTCCTCACCGGCCTAATCACTATTAACCGTGATGTCGCGCTGGAGCTGATGCCCGATTTTCAATTAGACACGGTCACCATTAATACCATATTGCCTGGCGGCAACCCGCGCTCGATTGAAGAAACCATTACCTCGCGAGTAGAAGAAGCCATTGCGGATATCGAGGGTATCGAAAAAGTAACCTCGCGCTCCTCCGAGGGCATTTCGTCAGTGTTTGCGCAGATTGAAGCCGGCTACGACAACCAAGCAATTTTGAGCGACATTAAAATTCGCGTGGATGCACTCAATACATTGCCGTTAGACGCCGAACGGCCGGTTATTCAGCTTGCCGAAGTCCCGATTCAAGTACTCGGGCTAGCCGTGTACGGCGATGCCGTTAGCTACGACACGTTGTTTCAAGTAGCTGCCGATGCGCGCGAAGCGCTATTACAAGTGCCAGGCATTACTCAGGTAGGGCCACTGCAAGCGCCAAGCCGCGAAATGCACATTGAAGTAACACCCGAAACGCTGGAAAAATATAACCTTACCCTAGCCGGTATTGGGCAGGCCATTCAGCGTAATGCCGTGGATGTATCCGCGGGTAATTTGCAAACCCGTGATGGCGACATTCTGGTGCGCACCGATGGGCAAGCCTTTTATCCAGCCGACTTTGTAAGCATCCCCGTAACGCGCTCGGGCGATCAAGTGGTATACCTCGGCGACATTGCTAATATTCGTGACGGATACGAGATAAGGCAGGTCGAGACCACTTATAACAACGAACCAGCCATTACCTTTGAAGTGTATAGGGTGGGTCAACAAAGCACGATCGAACTGTCGGACAAAGCAAAAGCCTTTATTGCCGACTACCAAGATAACTTGCCGCCTGGCGTTAAGTTCGGCACCTATGGCGAAACTGCCAAAGTGGTTGAAGACCGCCTTAATACGCTCATTGAGAGTGCGCTGTACGGCGGTATTTTGGTGATGATCTTATTGGCTATGTTCTTGCGCCCCGCCGTCGCTTTTTGGGTAAGTATTGGCATTCCGGTAAGCTTTTTAGGCGCGTTTGCGTTGATGCCATTCTTCGGCTTAACGCTGAATATGCTCACCATGTTTGCGTTTTTAATTGTGCTGGGGATTGTAGTAGACGACGCCATTGTAACGGGCGAAAACATCTACCGGCATCAGCGCTTAGGCATGCCGCCCGCCGAAGCCGCGGTGTTCGGCACTAAAGAAGTGGCCGTACCGGTTACCTTTGGGGTGATCACCACTATGGTGGCGTTTGCGCCGCTGCTAGCAGTAGAAGGGCAGCTCGCCAATTTTGCTAAGCAGATCCCGCTCGTAGTCATTCCGGTGTTGGCCTTCTCGCTCATCGAATCCAAACTTATTTTGCCTGCGCACATGAGCTCGATTAGAGCGCGCGACGAGAAAACGATTACGGGTTTTAGCAAATGGCAGCAGTCTTTTTCGCGCGGGTTCGAGCGGTCAGTTATTACGATTTATAGGCCGTTTTTAGATCGTTGTGTGCGCAACAAAACCGTGACGGTGGTTAGCGCTTTGTGCGTGTTCGTGATTACCGTTACGCTCGTTTCTAGCGGCTGGCTCAAAGCCTCCTTTTTTCCGCAATTTGAAGACGATGCGGTGTTTGTGCAGTTATCCATGCCCAGCACTACGGGCTACGAAACCACGAAAGCGAATGTAGACCATATCTCGGCAACCGCTCGGGAAATAAGCTCCGAGTTTGTTAATCCAGAGACGGGCGAGACACTCTTTAAATACTATGTGTCGGTGGCGGGGCTCACGTTTAGCCCTACTGGTTTAACGTTTGGCACAAACAAAGGCGTGGTTTTTATTGAAGTAGCGAGCGCGGAAGAGCGCCCTGCGGATTTTTCGATTTCGCAAGTACGCGAGCGATTGCGCGAAGCCGTGGGCGATATCCCTGGAGCCGAGAAACTCAGTTATGCGTCTTCTTTTGGAGATTTTGGCGCGCCCATCTCGATCGCCATTTATGGCAAGGATGACGAGCGCATTACCTATGCGGTTGAACAGATTCGTGAATACCTGCGCACCTATCCCGGCGTATTCGATATTCAAGACAATTACACGAGCGGTAAAGAAGAGCTGCAGTTGCAACTAAGGCCCTTAGCTGACTCACTTGGCTTGTCATTAGCGGATGTCTCAGCCCAAGTGCGCCAAGCGGTGTATGGCTTTGAGGCGCAGCGCATTCAGCGCGGTTACGACGAGCTTAAAGTAATGGTGCGTTATCCCTTAGAGAAACGCTCGTCGATCACCGACATTGGTAATATGCCGATCAGCATAAGCACCTCTGATCGCACCATTCCGCTATCACAATTAGCCGATTTGAGCGCGTCAACCAGCCCCACCGCCATCTATCGTGATCGCCAGCGACACACTGTGACAGTGAGCGCAGACGTAGACGCTACGCTGTACGACGTAAATGTAATTCGTGATGACTTAAGAGCGTTTTTAGAGCCCCTGTTTGCCAGCGAGCGCGGTTTAGATTTTAGCTTAGATGGGCAAGCCGAAACCCAGCAAGAAACGAATCAGAGTTTTATGTTGGGCTTTATCGCCGTAATCGTAATGATCTATGCGCTGTTAGCCATCCCCTTTAAATCATTCACGCAACCGTTTGTGGTGATGTCAGTAATTCCTCTCGCCATTGTGGGCTCGATCTTCGGGCATCTAATTATGGATGTGCAATTTTCGATGCTTAGCGTGATGGGCATTCTCGCGCTGACCGGCATCGTGGTGAACGACAGCTTGGTATTGGTGGACTACATCAATAAGGAACGTGGCCGCGGCACTCCAATTATGGACGCCGTGCTTACCGCAGGGGAGGTGCGCTTTAGGCCTGTATTGTTGACGTCACTCACGACCTTTGTGGGCTTAATGCCATTGATGTTCTCGACTAATCTGCAAGCTCAGGCATTAATTCCGATGGCTGTTTCGTTAGGTTATGGAATTTTATTTGCGACTCTGATCACGCTAGTGGTCGTGCCCGTGAATTATCTGATCTTTCATCTTATCGGGCTCAAATGGCACGGTATTGACGAGCAAGAAGCACAACGCCGATTTCTACATGACGCAAGCGTCACGGGTTAAAGTAGGTTTGCGCAGCGCTGTTTAACCCGAGCCAACTACAGATTAACCAGGCTCGGCTTCCGAGCCAGCCCGTTGGCGGACGAGTCCATAGAAGGCTTGCATAGGGGTTTTGCGACCCGCGATCACTTCGCTTACATCGCGTGTTATAGGCATCTCTACACCCATGCGCTCGGCGAGCTTCATCACCGTAGGCGCCGACTTTACGCCTTCGGCCACCATCACCATGTCGGCAATAATCTCGTCAATCGAACGGCCCTGCCCTAGCTGTACACCCACATGGTGATTACGGCTCTGCGGGCTAATGCAGGTAGCGAGCATATCGCCCATGCCGGTTAAACCGGCGAATGTTTCGGTGCGTCCACCCAGTGCAACGCCAAGCCGAGTAATTTCCGACAAACCGCGAGTAATCAACGCCGAGCGCGTATTATCGCCCGCGCCCAAGCCTACGCCCATCCCAACCGCGATGGCGATAATGTTCTTGAGCACACCACCTAACTCGCAACCCACCACGTCGTCGTTGATGTACACACGAAACAGGCCACTGTTAAATACTTTTTGTAAGTGACGCACAATAATGGGATCGTCCATTGCGAGCACACTCGCGGCGGCTTGACCGGCCATAATCTCGCGCGCCAAGTTAGGGCCCGTGAGCACCCCCACTGGATGACCTGGCAACACCTCTTGAATCACTTCTGTCATGCGTAGATCCGTATCGCGCTCTAAGCCTTTAGTGAGGCTAATCACGGGAATCCACGGCCGTAGGTGCGGGCGGGCTTCTTCGAGCACCTCGCGAAAGGAGTTCGACGGCACGGCCATAATCAACACATCGGCCTTCGCGACCACGTCTTTAATCTGTTCAGCGGCGATCACATCTTTAGATAATGTGGCACCTGGCAAGTATTTTTCGTTGGTGTGGTGGGTGTTAATCTCCTTTACCGTTGCGGGATCGCGCGCCCACATGCAGATGTCGGTATTGCGGGCGACGAGCGACGCCACGGTTGTGCCCCACGAACCGCCACCTAATAGTCCTACTTGTAATTTATTCATATTATTTTTCTTATCGGTGAAAAAACAGACTCAGTGCCAGAGCGAGTCGTTAGTCAAAATCATGCGGCATGGCGAGCACCCGCAGTTGCTCTATACGATGCGCCAATTTACGTAAATCTTGGCTCAATCGTTTGCGTTTTTCGGCCACGCCAGCACCCGGCTCTAACACCCCGTAGCTGTCTAACAGTTTATAGCCGTTCTTAAACAAAATTTGCCCCAGCGAGGCTTTACTCGTAATGCGCCGCTGCAAATAGGCTTGCCGACCGTATTTAAAGCATGCCGTGAGCATGGCTTTCTCGTCAAGCGTATCGGTATCGGGCAACCGTGCAAACACATCGGCCACGATCCGATACGCCTCGATGTACGGTTTTAGACTGGCGTGCGCGACAATCGGCGAAAAGCTCTTGAGCAACTGCGACGCAGTGCTCCGTTTAAGCAGTTTTTTCTCCCATTTTTTATCAAAGAACGCGAGCTCCGCTTGCACATCGCTATGAAACTCTTCAGTGGGGGCGTAGAAAAACTCAAACTTAAACATGTCGCGCAAGCGGTCTGCTTCCTGCCAAAACGCATCAACTGGATTGTCGGTTGCATTGGCCGCTTCCATCAAAGCTAGCTCAGTAATCGCCTTAGTCACAAAGTGATGCACGATGGTATTGCGATAATAGCTGGCCATCGCGTGTTGATCTGGGCCCACCGCATAGACGATTTCGGGGCCTTCGTCGTAACGTCGAATCAGCTGTGCATCAATCATGTGATTGATCATTTCAAGCATGTGTTCGCGGTTATGCTCTTCAAAGTCGCTGGTAAACTTTACGTTACGATGTTGCGCCCAAACACGCAGCAGGTCCATGTTCTCGCTGAGTTCATTAAAGGTTTGAGCCCGCGGGGCCGCACCGAGCAAACTCATCGACATCAGAGCGGTGAGCGTAATGGGCGTGACTCTATTGGCTTCAAAGCCCACCTTAAACGCGATTCTTTGCAGCGCTAAATTGTCGCCTTCAATGTCGGCTTTACTCACCACCACGGGTTCGCCAAAATCCAGATAGATGCGCCCCAAGGGCTGCTTTAAACCGCGCAAGTACGACACAAACCAACTCAGACTTTCGGGGCGCTTGATTGCGCCCGACTGCTCTTCAGCATAGTCTTTTACGTCGTTGATCATGTCGTAATTGATCGCCACGGGAATAATGTGCAAATTGTCTTGGCTCGACTCTTGCATCGCATCCAACACATATTTGAGCATTCCATAGCGCGGCGGCATTAATTTACCCACCCGCGAGCGCGTGCCTTCAAACGACCAAGTCAGCGGAAACCGCTTGTCGAGCAAATAAGCTAAGTATTGACGTAAGACAAATTTGTACAGGGCGTTGTCTTGAAACGAACGCCGTATAAAGATGGCACCGGCGCGACGCGCTAAAAAGCCCATTCCCGCAAACGCCATGTTGATGCCACCCATGGTGTGCGGTGTAGGAAAGTCATTTTCGAACAACACCGCTTGCATGGTTAAGCCGTCCATGTGGGTTTTATGGGTCCACAAAATAGCCGAAGGATGCTCCTGCACAATTTTACGAAAGCGCATTAAGCGCTTTTTATCCATTACGAGCTTGTCTTCGTAGCCCAACGAAATGACCCAGCGATTAAAGCCGCCCGCCACGTCTTGCCAAAAATTGTGGGGAATCGCCACTAGCTCCGCAAAATACTTTTGCGCGCGTTCGCGCAACTGCGCTTCGGATTCGCCAAGTTCTTGCGATAGCCGTTGAATACCTTGTTTATAGCGAAAGCTCGAGCGGATTTGATTCGCTACTCGGCGAGGAATTTTGTAGCGGCTACCACGCAGGCGGCGCTCGGCCACTTCTAATGCAAGGCCAGCTTGCCCCGCAATGTAATGGGCAAGGTCTTCGTCTAAAAAGCCATTTTGACGGCGCTCCTCAAAGCGCTTAGTTAGATCGGCCAGTGTGGCGGGTGTGCCCGCAATGCAAACGGCTTTGCTGGGATCATCGGCCAGAATGCGTCGCGCTTTCGCTCGGTTGGGCCGACGCGGATTGCCCTTAACCATATCGGCGAGCTTGGGGCTTTGGTTCATCTCGTCTAACGACGACTTCCACAGCACCCGAACAGGAACAATCAACGCAGAAGGATCCAGATCTAGGCTTTTATACAGCCGCTTTACATCAATATTTTCTGGGTCGGTGGCGATCGAAATAACACAGTGACTCTCGTGGCCGTTAAAGTCTCTGTGCTCGCGTAATTTGTGCAACCAGTCAGTTAATAAGTTTTGTTCGACCGAGTGTTCAGCGTCAATAATAAATAGTATTTGCTTGCTCGTTACGTGCTCATACGGATTATTTGCCATTACGCCTCTTAACTGTCCTCATTGATATCCCCTTTGGTGTGAGTGTTTACGATCAGGTAGGCCGTCGCACACCCCAGCGTAAACCAGCAGCGCTTATTTCGCTTTTTTTCGTGCGGCTGCTTTTGACTTCATTGTTTGTAGCTGCATTTGGTCGAGCTCAATGAGATATTGATCGCGCACTGACTCGATATGTTGATCCAAATTTTCTACTCGCCAGTTATTGGTTGCAACCGGAGGCAACACCGTCACTTTAACCGTTGCCGGCTTAAATACATATTGCCCACGCGGCGCCACATCAATGGCATTGTGAATGACAATGGGTACTATCGGTACACCCGCTTGCATGGCCAAATGGAATGCGCCCTTTTTAAAGCGGCCAACGTGTGTCGAGGTAGACCGCGTGCCCTCGGGGGCAATGCAGACCGAGCGCCCTTCTTTAAGCATAACATCGACCAAAGGCGCCATTGCATCTTGCGCAGACTTAGAGTTTTCGCGGTCGATCAACACCGTGCCGCCCCACTCCATAATTTTGCCGATTATGGGTACGTCGCCAATTTCTTTCTTGCCAACGCCGGCGAGATCGCGGCGCAGAATGTAGGGCAGAATGATGACGTCGGCCTGACTCTGATGATTAAAAATGAACACACACGGTCGATTCGACCACAGGTGTTCCTCGCCCTCTACCTGAATTTCCATGCCAACAATCGCAGCGGCCGTATCGGCAAACAAGGAGGTGGAGAAATTACGCGTTTTGTTCATCGACCGCGTTAAGGCATAGATGGGTAGACCCGCTAACGCGGCGCCCACCAACGAACCCTGTGCGGCAAAGGCACGCAAATAGTCTAACGGCCCGCTAGACCCACGGCTACTGAAGTCTTGCACGGGCCAACCGCGCCCCCGCGCAATACGGCGCAGAGCCGTATTAGGATTAAGCGGACGTGGCTTGCCCACATGCTCGAGCAAATGAATATCTTCGTCGCTGTCGCTGTAAAAGAAACAATCCTCTGGCTTAGCACCGACTTCTTGCATTACTTGATCGGCCGCAAATACTTTACCCATGCCGTAGCAAGTTGGCTTGATAACCGCACCGGTGAACTTACCGTCCACCACCTCCATGTGCGTACACTTAACATAATCAATGCCCAACTCGCGAGCAGCGGGCATAACCTGATACGGAGTGGCCGCCGACACCAACGCCACCGTGTGACCTTTTTTAAGATGCGCTTCAACTAAAGCGCGCGACTCGGGATACACCAATTTAGCAATGTGCTTGGTGTATAGGTATTCCGAAAACTCAATGTAGTTGGCTTCTTCAATACCCGCTAAAAATTGTGAAGCGACCATCATCATGGCCGAAAAACCCATATTACCAAGCCCGAAATCAACCATGGTCTTGCCCAGTTCGATAAATTGGTCGGGCTTGATGTCGCCACGCTTAATTTGCTCGCGCAAATAAGTAGTCGCCGAATAGCCGTAAATTAAGGTGCCATCAAAATCAAAAAAGGCGGCAATCTGAGGCCCGTCGGGTAGCGCTTCTACTTCTTTAACGACCTTGCTGTATAAGTTCATGAAATCGGTAATTTAACTCGTTGGATTAGGCTAAAGGGCAAGCGTGGGCTCATTGCAACCGGTGACCACGGGCGATGGTTAATCTTACCGTAAAGAGTCCTATTTACAAGGCATGCAGTCAACACTAAGACTATCCCCGCTATTTTTCATACGCTGGCAATGGGGTCAGATTCGCGCGACAAGGAGCTTAGAGTTTGTACTCATTTTAGAGTACCATTTATCGTGCACCGTTTTTAAATGTACGGCATGTTAAATTAGTAATATTGATGATCGCGGGGGCCCAAATCGGTGACCATTGCGATGACTCGGTTCTAGGCATTAACGAAGCGTTCAATGGCCGATTTAACACCCAATTTAGCACCACCGCTCGAGCACCCAAATCATGAAACAACTGTCAGCACAAGATGCGCAATTTTTGTACATAGAGACTAATAAAAGCCTCTCGCAAGTAACGTCCGTCGCAATCTTCGATCCTGCCACCGCGCCGAGTGGCGAAGTACGGTTTAAGCAAATCATTGAGCATGTACGTAGTCGTCTCTACACCTCGCCCATCTACCGCCGCCGCATCTATCACGTACCCTTAGAACTTGATTACCCGTACTGGATAGAAGACGAGCATTTTGACATCGAGTACCACATTGGGCATGGACGCCTACCCTTTCCATCTGACTGGCGACAACTGTGCATACATTTGGCGCGGTTTCACACGCGGCCCTTGGACATGCAACGCGCACCCTGGGAAATGTATGTAATTGAAGGCATCGACAATGCTGAGGATCACGGCATTCCCAAAGGCTCCTACGCGATCGCCACCAAAATCCATCATGCAGCCGCTGATGGCATGGCCATGGTTGAGTTTTTTGGTGGGCTCATGGACCTCGACCCAGAAGGCAATCCGGTAATGCCGATTGTTGATCGGGTCACAAGCGAGCGCTTTGAAAAGCCCTCGCCGCTGCAAATGAGTGCGCGTGGGCTAATCAGCACAATCAAATCGCCATTTAAGTTAGGCCGCAGTTTAATGCGCTATGCGCCCGCCGCGATCGACGCGTTACAAAAGCCGAAAGACGAAGACACGCCTGAAGAAAAAATAACGGTGCCGCAGACACGCTTTAACTTAGAAACCTCGGCGCACCGAGTGTTTGACGCCGCACTCTTTCCACTAGAAGACTTTAAACCGATTCGCGCACTCGCAGCGGGCAGCACGGTTAACGACGTAGTGCTTACAGTGTGCGCCGGCGCGTTGCGACAATACTTAATTACGCACAAAGAGTTACCTGCCGAGTCTCTACGCGCGTTCTGCCCAGTTAACGTACGCGGCCCAAAAGGCGAAGGCGCCGAATCGCCAGGCAATAACATCAGCACCATGGCACCCTTATTGTTTACTAACATTGAGAATGCGGCAGAGCGACTGGTCGCGATTCAAGCCGAAACCAAAGAACAAAAAGCCGCCCGCAAAGGCATATCGGCGCGACTCATGACCGATGTAACACGGCACGTGCCAGCGGCGACGCAACTGCTCGCGGCGCGCTTACTGATGAATTCAGAAATGGCCGGTCGTATGACTAATGTGTGTATATCTAATGTGCCGGGGCCGCAAGTACCCGTGTATATGAACGGCGCGCGCTCAATTGCTTCGATGGGCATGGGGCCGCTCGGTGATCGCATGGGTTTGTTTATGGCAATCACAAGTTATGCGGGCATGATGACATTTGCCGTTACTTCTTGCCGTCGCACCTTACCCGACATCGACTTTTTTATGCAGTGCATTCGCGATAACTTTGCTGAGCTCAAAGCCTTAGCCGCCAAGCACGCTGCGTCGAATAAAGCAAAACCAGCGGCACCGACACAGGCGATCAAATCGAGTCCTAAGGCTGCAGAGCCCGCGTTGAACAAAACCGCGACCACGGCTGTTACAAGCAACAAAGCCACTAAAAAGGTCGCAAAGCGAGCATCTAAAAAGGTGGTTAAAAAAGCGGCTGAGTAACGACTTATGGCATAAAGCTTAAGAGGGGTTAAAGATGTGTTGTAGTTTGTTGGCCGTTAGGGGCTTATAGATAATCTCTACCGCGCTCAGATCGCGTTTAATATTACTGTCGCCCGTGACTAAAAAGCACTTCACACGAGGATCGAGTTGCGTAAATTGCGCAATAATGTCCAGCCCCGACGCCGCACCGGGCAGTCGATAGTCAACGAGGGCAATGTCATAGCGTACTTGATTAAAAGCCAGCAGCGCTTCATCTGCGCTTTCGACGGTAGTGGCGTTATGGCCCATTCGTCGCAACACCGAGTCCATTGCCATTAAAATACTCGGCTCGTTGTCTAACACCAATATGTTCAAAGCGCGCCCATGCCCGTAACCTTTCTGTTTTGTAGGGCTAGTGGTGGACGCTTGTTCACTGAGCGGTACAAACAATTGCACTTGCGTGCCCACGCCTAAGTTGGAGCGAAAGGCAATGTTCAACTCCAGAAGTTGGCATAAACGATGCACGATGGACAAGCCCAATCCAAGGCCGCGCTGCGCATCGCGCTGTGGGTTATCTACTTGGTAAAACTCATCAAACACTTTGTGTAGATGTTCAGGGCTAATGCCCACTCCCGAATCGGTCACGCCCACCACGGCCTGCCCATTGCGCTGTGTGATGCTAATTCGAATGTCACCAGTGGGCGTATATTTAATGGCGTTGCCAACAAGGTTACGCACCACCCGATCAAACAGGACGGGATCGGTGCGTACCATGAGCTGCAATGGTGCGCAGTCAAACCGTACCGGCACATCAGCCGCAAGCGCCGCCGGTTGATACGCACTTAAAACGCGTGCCATAAAGTCGACCAAATTAAAGGTGCGCGAATGCACTTCAACAATACCCGCATCCAGCTTGGAAATATCGAGCAAGGATTCTAGCTGCGAGTCAATACTCTCGATAGCCTCGGCCATCGCCGCGACAATGTCAGCTTGCGCAGGTGTGGCGGTTTGTAGTTTCAAGCTCGCAATGAACAACGCGAGGGAGTTAATCGGCTGGCGCAAATCGTGGCTAGCCGAGGCTAGAAAGCGCGTCTTGGACTCGTTAGCTTTTTTGGCGGCGAGTACCGCCGCTTTTAGATTTTGGTTAATTTGCTTATTGTGATAATTCGCGCTGAGCGAGTCGCGAATATTGGCATAAACGTGATTGGCCAAGCGCTGCAACAAGCCCAACAGAACGAGCCCCAAACTCAGGTAAGCATAATACTCAACGGCATTGTCGGCGGCACGCGCACTCGTCGCAAATTCACCAAAGAGTGCCACCCACATCAAACCGAGCGCAATGGGCACGCTAAAAGCAAAATAGAAAAGTCGATAGCCCGCCGTCACCATGATGCAGTTGATGAGCGCGGCGAACATGAGCAGCACGAGCAATACTTGGGAGACCACACTGCCATGGGCAAACCAATACAGGACACTGGCGTAGGCACAGCTCTCGACCAGCGTTAGCATAAAAAATACGCGCAACTTAGCGTCAACGGAACGCTTCGACCGCACGGCTTGCCAACGCAACAAGTAACACACAAGCAGCGCCAGCGTGGCGCCGAGCAGCCAACTCAATACACCTTCACCGGCGGCTACACCGGCATTGTCGAGGCTTAACGACATGGCCGCCACGAGCAAACAAAGACTGTGAAAGATTAGATTAAAGGCCCAGTACCGCTGTGCAAACACGAGCATTCTTGCCTGAATTGCAGCCTGCGCATCCAGTGCTGATGGTGACGCCTCGTGCATCATCGTCGTTTGCTCTCGTGCAACTCCCGAGCCATTCGCTGCGCGTTACGCGAAGACTCGTTGTACGACAATGCGGCCGGTTGCAAAGTGCTAAGCGCAATAACTGCTTCGGCGCGACTGTTGAATCCCAGTATTGTATAGGCAGCCGAGAGATGACTTTTTACCGTGCCGATGGCCAGCTTTTGCTCGAAGGCTATGAGCTTATTACTTTTACCCGCTACTACGTCCAACAACACGCGTTGCTGCGCGGTACTCAGACGCGCGAATTGGCTTTGTAAATGCCGCGTTGAGCTTGGCGCGAGGGACATTACTTGTACGGGTAAATACGTTTGCCCGAGCAACACTAAATTCAATGCCGCAATTAACATGGCCGAATTCGATGACTTGGGAATAAAGCCATCTGCGCCTTGGTCGAGCACCGCCAAGATATGATGCGGGTTATCGTCTGCACTCAACACGGTGACTTTTGCGCCAGGAAAGCGTGCGCGAGCAGCGCTTAAATTGCGTGCAAATTTGGTGTCGGGAATATGATAATCAAGCAGCACCAACTGCGCCGCGAAGTCGCTTGGAATACAGTGACGGGAAGGAATACACGCAAATTCTTCAATCCGCACATTAGCGTCGAGTGCGCGCAAGACGGCGTGTAAGCTTTGGCGAAAGAGCGCATCATCATCAATGATCGCTAAGTGCATGGTCATTGGTTTATCCCCCCGAATAAAGATGACCGGTTTAGCCTAACCGCAATTTTAGCGACTTACCAGTCTAAATAGTTAGTTAAATAGTTCGCTAAGAGGCAACTAAGCAGGCGGTTTTGGCAGTCGGCAACGTCGCTATACTCAGGCTATACTGCAGAGACACAACAACATAAAAGGTAGAGATCAACAAGGGGGTAGGCGCGGTGCGAGTACTATTAGTCGACGACCATGGACTGTTTCGTGCAGGCTTAGAACAACTACTGCGTGCCTTAAACACGCAAATCACCATCTCGTCGATCGCAAACTTTAGTGCGTTAGAACCACACAAGGAATCTACCGAACAGTTTGATCTGGTGCTGCTCGACTACCATATTCCTGGTGACGACCCCTTAAGTAACATTGCTAAAGCGCGAGAACTATTTGCAAAATCTAAACTCGTCTTGATTAGCGCCGAAACGGATTGCAGCACGATTCTCACGGCAATCGAACACGGTGCATCAGGGTTTATCCCCAAGCGCGCAGATCCCGACGTCTTGATTGTGGCGCTCAAGCTTGTACTCGCTGGTGGCGTTTACCTGCCGAGCGAAATTGCAAGTTACCTACAAGCTCAACAAAGACCTGCGCAGTATCGTGCGAACCACGTAGATGGCTCCAGCATGGGGGGTGAGCGCTCTGAAGCCTCATTCAAACCGAACCATTTAAGCAATTTGAGTCAGCGCCAACAAGAAGTATTACACCTGGTTATTAACGGACTTTCCAACCAACAAATTGGCGAGGAACTCAACATTAGCATCGACACCGTTAAAGCCCACCTGAGCAATATCTATCGCGCGCTCGGCATCCACAGTCGCACGCAGGCGATACTCTTGTGTCATACCAATGAGGGTATGGCTTAACCAGTACAATCCCGTCGGCTAAGCGATACTACGAGACCGTGCGGCAGCGCCCCAGTTCTCGCAGCGAGCGCAGCAGCTCGATTAGACGATTGTTTTCGGACTGCGAGCGCAACAGCTGCCCTTCAAGGTCGGCAATACGCAAGCTTAACTCCTTCATGCGGATTTGAAATTGGTCACGCTGATACTGCGCTTCGCGTTCGCGTTGCCGCTCTATTTGCGCCAACTGTTTAGACGCTTCCTTGCTTGTGTCGCGTAACTCATCGCGCTTTTTGTGTAAGGCCATCTGACGGCGCAGTTGCGCAAGCTCATTGCTCATCTGCGTGATGCGATGATTAAGCCGATCAGCGTACGCCACAAGTGCGGCTTTGGGCATCGCCTCAAGCTGACCTAAATGCGCGGCGCTGTCGTCCCCGAACGCATAACTTTCGTGCGGCGTAAGCTCTTCTGTCAGTAGCTCGAATATGTCCAAACGACTACTGCGACTTATCCATTTCTTGAACATGATCCCCCCACAGGCCATTTCAGAGTATGTGAACAAATGTCCAGTTTCAGAATAGCAGAATATATGATTCCCATGCAAAGCCAGAAAAGCACTCACTCAGAACGCTGGCTTTAACGTTTAAGGCTGCCATTGCTCTGGCTCTTGGGTGGGAGTGGCGCTGCTGGCGTTGATGGGTGGTAATACGCTGGGATCATTCAAGGTTAATAAAGTGGAGCGCGCCGCATTCGCGGTTATCCAAATTGCTAGAGCAATTACCAGCATTGCTCCCACGAGGCTACCCAACGCAAATATTTTTACAGTGGATCTTGATAGCCACGGGGGCGCCAATAATTGCTGGATGCCATGAAGATCATCAATATAAATTTGCGCGCATTCGGCGCTGGCGAGTTGCATAAGGCACTGGCTGCCGTCACGCGCTTGCAACTGCAAACGGCAACTAGCTTGCTCCCTTAGCACCTGACATTTTAAGCTGCGCAATGCTTTGCGGTTCAACACAAAGTCCAATACTGTTCCGTCGGCTTGCGGAAACTTTAAAATGACTTGCTCGTTGCTTAGTTGCGCGCATAATCGGTGTTCAGTCAATATTAAGTTGAGTGACGAATTCCTCTTTTTTGCAGTCATGTCCGGTGCTCCTTGGAAGTGTTGGCTGGCAACCAGCGGTGGCGTTGTAACTCAAGTTCTAGGGCTGCGGTAGACGCCGCTACCTGCGGAACAATCAAGGGCTTTTGCGCTGCTTGTTCTACTTGCGCATGGGCTAAGACGGCGTGCCCTTCTACAAATAAGCGTCGCGGTCTTCCCACATTGTTGAGAGCATAAAACAGCGTACGGTTGACGGGTTTGAGCCACACCATTTTGGCGGTAGAGGCTGGCGTATCGTGCTGTAAATGCACCAACAGTACGTTCGCATAGGCACTGCTCTCGAGCAGTGTTCGGCTCTGTGCACGGTTAAGTGCCGCTTGTAAAAACACATCCACGCCGCGCATATCCAACGTTGCGCGTCGCAACGGTGGCAACTCCGATGCGGGACGTTGTTTGAGTAACTTAGGCAAGTCCCAAAAAGAACTCGCAAATTGCTTGAGCCATTGCTCAGATGACGCGAATTGTTCAGCCAACTGCGTATCGCGCGCGGCCAGCATGGCCACAATTAGCGCTCGATACTCAACCTTTAGCTGCAAAATATCAGTGACTGACACAAGCGGCGTTCCCAATTGTTGGGCGAACACCCGATGGGCGGCCTCGCGATCATAGCGCAGTTGTGCCAGCGTACTGGCGCTGGGCTTTAAAAGGGTGATCCCGGTGCCGTACTGGGCATGATGGGGTTGATCACCACAACGCAGTAAGTGATGCTGACACGCAAACTCCCACGGCTTTAGTGCGTAGCGCGCTCTTGCGTCTTTAATGGGGTGTCGATTCGCATAGTGCCTACCCACAACAGGACGCGAAGCGTAATAGAATCGACTAATAAAGACGTCAAGTTGAGCGAGGTTGAGCGGTCCAAGCGATGGGTTGTTAGCGCGCGTAAGCAAAAAACCAATACCTAGCATATTCAAGGCGATCGCCGCCCACACCAGTGGTTGATGCGTAATACGCTTTACGGCATAGACGCGCTCGCGTTGCGCTTGCACATCGAGCGGGTCAATGCTCGGCAACGTGGCGAGAGCTTGGTCGAGCGACCACCAAGGTGTTAAGAGACCCAAACGGTCAATCCACGCGAGCAGTCGCAGTTCCATACTCGTCATATTCGCCACTACCCCTAACACCCATGGCGAGGTGTAGACATAGAAGATCCAAGCTAATAGTAATAAAGCTATGCTCAACGTAAGTATGTCGTGCTCAGAGCGCATTACAGGGTGGTTATGCGGCACGGCGCAACCAAGCCACAAAGGAGCGTGCCCGACGCGA
>CAYOXK010000051.1:15890-20276 GCA_964407915.1 uncultured Gammaproteobacteria bacterium | reverse complement strand
ATTGCTTTAGATCAGCTTGGCGAAGCTGAGTATCCCTCGACGGTTAGAGGGGTAAGAGATGCGTATGTAGAAAACACGCTAATGTTAACGCCCGTCCCTGAGTGGGATTTAGGTGAGCATCATCTTCAGGCTCAACTGCAAGAGCTCGACGAGCTGTTTAATTTGCCGCGTGAGGATGACTTTGAGCCCGAGTATTGGCAAAAGCTCTTAGCGGCTGCGCGTCAATATTCGGTTCCCGATACCTCCTTTTTGGTTGTTGTTTTGCCCAATGCAAATCGTGATAACCCGGAAGAGGAAGAAGATAACGAAAACTATTCGTTAGACTTCCAGGTCGAGCCAAGTTCTCTCTATGCTACTTGGGATAACCCACGTAGTGAAGAGGCTTATCCTTTTGTGTCGGCAGGTAGCGACGACAATGACGATAGTGGTCGTCGTTCAGGCGATACTAGCTATATCGCTGATGGGCTGGTATTGAACCGTCCCGATTTGGTTGCTGCGCTATGGCATCTACAAGAAGAACTCAATATTAGTTCAGTACCCGTGGCTTTTTATTATGTTGATGCGGCTCGCGTAAAGAGCTTTTTACGGGGTCCTCGAGCGCTAACCACATTTGTTGACGGTATTATCTCTAGACCGCCTGGAGGCGGTAACGGTGGGTTTGGGCCACCGCCAGAGAACCCGCCGGAATGTGCGTCACCACCGTGTGCGATCAATTAATCGTGTCTACCGGGGGGGGTAGAGCTTGTTGGAGAGCTTCTTATTAAATGAACATTAAACATACACAGTCTATCTTTCTGCTTGGGACGAGCCTAGTGCTGCTTGGTTCATCGCATGAGCTGCTGGCTAATGATGTGGTGACCCAGGGTATCAGCCCGGGGACTAATACCTATCAGTCCTTTCAGAATGGATCAATAGCACGTGACTCGCGGTTGAATCAGCCGCTTGACTTGCTCAACGACTTTTACCCATCGATCTCGGTAACGGTGAGTGATCACGACAATATTCGTAGGCGTACTGATCAGGACGAGCCTGACACACGCATCACCGTTGCGCCATCGTTGGGTTATCGGACCAATTTGGGACGACACCCATTTTACGTTGCCTATTCTGGCGTTCTCACCTACCACGATCAGCTCGAAAATGAAGATGCGCAGTCGCATAATTTAATCAGCAACTTGAGTTTGGATTTATCGCGCCGCTGGGACCTGGACCTGTTTGGTGCCATCGGCACTGGCTTTGAGGAGCGCGGAATATCGGGTTCTCGTTCACTTACTGGTGCACCCGGTGCCAATCGCCAGTTTGATGCGTTAGCACAACTTAATCAGGACCCTGATGAGTATGACTACGAAACGGTAGGAGCCGATCTCGTTTACGGTCGCAAGGGGCTTAAACTTAAAGGCGTGGCAGGTTATAAGCGCACGGATACTGAATTTACCAACAATAATCAAGGCTTAGGGAATCTTACGGGCGCACGTGATCGCGAATCAGAATCAGTGCATCTCGATCTAGATTATGAAATAGGAGATCGCACTTCAGTTTTCGGCCGTGCTCAATATACCGAGATAGACTATGTGCGAAGTTTGAACAGTTTAGACAGCGAGCAGACCGATGTCTTGCTGGGTTTGCGTTGGAAGCCTAGTCAGGGCTTGAGTGGTGTGGTCGCGGTGGGTGAGTCAGACAAAGATTTCATCGATCCTTCACGCGAAGACTACCAAGGCACGGCCTATTACGTGAATTTGAGTTACAACCTTACCCCGTATTCGGTGATCTCGTTAGGTGCATCACAATTGGTGGAAGAGCCAGGAGATGAGTTTGCAGACTTCTACGAAAGCCAATTGCTTGGTTTGGCGTGGGATCATTCCTTTACTGATGCCTTGTCCGCGGGCGTGTTTGTTAAGTGGATTGACGACGATTACAGTACAGGTCGGGTAGATGAATTCACTGATTTTGGCGTAACCCTTAATTACGCTTTTAGGTCATGGCTTACAGCTGGACTGTTTTATGGGCAAATTGAGCGTGATTCCAACATCGAAAATGTGGCCTACGAAGATCGCTATTTTGGTCTAACTTTGCGTTCGGATTTGCGTGCGCTTGTATCGGGCAATCGTGACCGAAAATTTGTGGAGCCGTATTCGTTTGAGCAGGATGAGGAAGAGCGGCAACGCTACTCCAAAGATCGGGTAAAGGCGACTCAGCCAAATCGCAATTAAATGGGCTAAGACGTAGGGCTGCAATTGACGGGCGCAGTTTAGAGCAAATATCTACCTCGGTAGTTTGAACAGACGCCCGACACTTATATGAGTCCTCTATAGCAGATGATCGTCATATCGGATTTGCTTACGATTAGTTTAGAGTAGGGTGATAGAAGCCCTAATCTGCGTTTAATCTAAACCTCTTGTCTTCTTGCGGGCTATTGGCATTTTTTGGGCTATCGGCATTTCATTAGATGTGCTCAGGTCATTAGATGTGCTCAGGTAACTGGAGGAGCGTTAAGGTATAGTTTGCGCAAGGCGGTTGTTGAAGTAAAAAGGGGTGACTGATTAGCGCGTCGAGAGTAAGTATTTTGCTTAGACGGTGAGTCGGACAAAGAGGGTTGGGTAATAAGACGAGGTCGTTATTTTATCGGGTGGTGCATCGTCTGGTTAAAATGAAGGGGCTCACGAATTTAGGCATGTAAATCGAGCTTTATATACTCGATCGTATGGAACCGGGTTAACTATTCATGATTCAGTTTATTTGCGCCGAGACAAAACGCGCTCTAACGATTCGCTCCCTGCTTGCATGCATAGTACTGTTGGTAAGTGCACCTGTGTCAGCGCAACTTACCAATCTTTACACAGCCAACTCAAAGCAGTTGATCGAAGAGTTTTCGACGAACTCGGCGTATCGTCTTATCGGCACCGACTCACTGTGGAACTATATTCGCTTTGATGCACCTACCGCACCCGTTTGGGTCAGCACAGAATTCTTAAGCGTTAGCAATGGAATAGCCATCGTCTCAGGAAACAAACTTAATGCTCGGCTTGCGCCGTCTCTAGACGCTACCGTTCTGACTTTGATTGCCCAAGGATATACGAGTCCCGTTCTGGATATGCGTGGCGAATTTGCACGTATTCTAGCTCCGCAAAACACGGTGGTGGCTGTTAGTAAGTCGGGTTCATCGGCGGCCGCGGTAGAAGAGCCGATTGTGACGAGCGAACCTTCAGCTGACCAAAATTCGCCCCCTGAGTTGCCTTTAACACGTGAACCAACTCGCGAGACGTCTGCGCCTGCTCCTACCGCGCGACAAATTAAAGAGGCCACTGTCAATTCTGGAGTGGAAAGTTCAACGCAGCATCGAATTGCGCCCGGAGACTCTATTTCGCTTGTTGTTTTTGGTGAACCTGATTTAAGTCGGGCAGACCTAGCGGTGGCTGAGAATGGTCAAGTATCATTTCCTTTACTCGGTGCCATTGATATAGGTGGCATGACCACCAGTCAAGTTGAGCGCGAGATTCAATCACGCTTGGCAACAGGTTATGTTCGAGATCCCAAAGTGTCGGTCAGTATGTTCAGTTATCGCCCCGTGTTTATTCGCGGCGCTGTGCGCAATACCGGCGCGTTTGAATTTTCGCAAGGGTTAACCGTGAGCAAAGCGTTGGCTTTGGCGGGAGGAGCGACCGCCTCAGCCAAATTTGAAGGGGTAAAAATTGAACGCAATGGTGAAGTGCAAATTGAAGGTCTGAGTATTGACAGTCAGTATGCTGTGGGGCCTGGGGATGTGATTTCGGTAGACGGTGAGTTTGGTCAAGCAGATAGCGGCGAGTCTTATATCTATTTGCATGGTGAAGTTAATCAGCCAGGTGAGTATCGGTTTCGGTCTGGGCTCACAGTGGAAAAAGCGGTAGTTTTAGCAGGGGGCTTTTCTCTGCGTGCTTCTAAACGAAAAATCTCTATTACACGTTACGCGACCAACCAAGAACAGCCCGAAGAAATTAAACGCGCTGAACTGTATATGCCAATTGAACCAGGCGATGTGATTGATGTCGGTGCGAGTTGGTTTTGATGATTAGTAATATACTTGGCCCAGTCAATGAATAGGAATTCGGAGCAATGAACGCCACGCACCATGTCATCCCAGAGCGCTTGGTAAAGGACTTTCTGGCGCCAAACGCATCGGTCGCTAGCGATTCGAGCGAATCGTTAACGCACATTATGGCGTTGGCTCTTGCGTTATTGAAGGAACATCGCGTCTTGATCGTATTGCTCACGCTGCTCGGTGCGGTACTGGGCGTGCTGAAAGCCCTGTCTGAGCCCAATGTTTATCAAGCCAGCTTAACCATGGCTGTGGAACCGAGTTCGGTGCGTAGCAGTGCGCCCTCTATTTTTGATCCCTATGCGTCGCGC
>CAYOXK010000051.1:0-15880 GCA_964407915.1 uncultured Gammaproteobacteria bacterium | reverse complement strand
TTCTATCAGACCCAGTACGAACTGCTAAAGAGTCGCTCGGTTGCACGTCGCGTGGTTGACGATTTAAATTTGGCGACTCGCGCTGACGTCGCAACAATGTTAGTCATTCCGACCTTGAGCGACCAACTGATTGAGCAAGCCAAAGCGGTTTTGGGGATAGATACAAGTAAACCCGTCACGCAGAGTAACGACGCCAATTTAAACCTTACGGAAGCCGAACTTGAAGGACGCAAAGCGTGGCTGACAAATGTGGTTCAGGGTGGCGTGAGTGTGAGTGGGGGGGAAAAGACCCATCTTGTTCAGGTTAATTTTAATTCCACCAATCCAGCGTTTGCGGCCGAAGTCGCGAACGCCTTGGTAACTGCGTATATCGAACAGGGCATGGACTCGCAAGCCGACCGCAGTCAACAAACAACGCGTTGGTTGTCTCAGCGTATAGACGATCTTAAAACTGCCCTAGATAACTCCCAACAGGCACTCCAAGCCTTTTTGATTGCCGAGGATATGCTTGCGTCTACGCAAAGCAATCAAATTACCACCAGTGAGCTGCAAACTTTAAATACTGAGTACAATAGCGCCTTGTCCACACGCGATGAACTTGCTAAGCGTTACGGTGCGCGACACCCTCGCATGGCCGAAGCGAACGCCGATGTGGCGGCAGCGAAGGCGCGTTTAGATCGTAAATCCGTTGCGATTGCGAGTTCGCGGGTAAAAGCCGCTGAGCTGGATCGGTTGGAGCGAGACGTGGTGCGCAATCAAGAGCTCTATGACGCGTTTTTGACTAAGTTTCGCGAAGCTGATTTATCGGCGACGGGCGATCGTTTGGCTAGCGCAAGAATAGTTGATCCCGCCTTGGCTCCGGGTTATCCAATTTACCCGCAAAAGCGACGCATTGTCATGCTTTGGACGTTTGGCGGTTTGCTGCTCGGAATTGGTTTCGCCTTTATGCGTGAACAGCTCGACACCACGTTTAAGGGGGCGCGACAGCTCGAGGAAAAAGTCGGTTTACCGATCCTTGGCGTCATACAAACGATGAGCACAGACGCGGAGCAGGTCGAGACGCTTTATTTGGACAATAAGCGCTCGGTGTTTTCTGAAGCGGTAAATCATATTCGCACTGGAGTTATGTACTCCAATGTCGACAATCCCCCCAAAGTGATTTTGGTTACTTCGTCCGTACAGAGTGAGGGTAAAACGACTTTAGCGTCTAACTTGGCTTTGGCATACGCTCAGCTCGGCCCAACCTTGTTGATTGACGCCGATTTACGCCGTCCACGTATCAAACACATACTTAAATCGGAAACCAAGTTTGGACTGGTTGATTACGTTGCGGGTACGGCTCAAATTAAGGAATGCCTAGAGCAAAATGCACGAGAGTCTAATCTCTATGTATTGAATTCCGGCACCACACCGCCCAATCCGTTAGAGTTGCTTGCGAGCGACAAATTTCGTAGTACGCTGCTCACATTTAGAGAGCGTTTTGCGTATATCGTGATTGACTCTGCGCCTGTATTGCCCGCGAGCGACGCTATTGTGTTAGGCAAGATGTCCGATGCGGTTTTGTTAGCAGTGCAGTCAGACCGCACCACTCATCATATGGTGCGCGAAGCGCTCAAGCGCCTTACCGCGAGTAAAGTGCAGGTGCGCGGCCTAGTGTTAACTCAGGCTTCTATGAAGAAGGGTAATCCATATCATTACGGGGGATACTACGGTTATGGCGGATATGCCTATTCGTACGCGTACGGCGAAGAAGCCGATAAGAAGCGCAACAAGACCTAGGCACTCTGCACGACCATTTAGATCACTCTTAGTGCTTCTTTTTGTGTTGTTCGCAGGCAGTGCGTTTGTGCTATTACGTGCGCCTTTGTGGTGGGGGCTCGTGCTCACAAATCCGCCTATGACTTCCGATCAGATGGTTGATGTCGTGCTCGGGGAAGTGTCTAATTCGCCTAGTATCGCTGAGCTAGAGCGGCGTTTAAGCTTTCTTACTTGGCCCGACGAGCGATTAAAATTAGAACGAACACTACTTACGGCATTGCGCGCGCAGATAGTACAAGATCCTTACGACTCCGCGGCATACGGTCGACTAGCCGATCTGCATTTAAATGGCGACGTGGCTCTAGCCATACCCGTCGCAGAGGCGCGGTTTGCATTTTTAAGCACCTATCGATTGGCCAATGCGCGCCCCGAAGTGCGAAGCTACATTGCGGCGCATTGCGTGAAAAAATCCCCTGCATTTCTCGCTATGAATATTACGCTCTGCGAGCGTTTGCCCGAGTTGTTGCCGCCGAACGTGAGTTTAACGATGGCGGCCAATTTAATCGGTGTGACCGAAAGTGCGCTGCGTGAGGCTTTGCGGAGCAATGCCGACTGTGCTGAAGGTCTAGCTGGCGGCGTACACTGTGCCACCGCATTGTAAGCACGCGCCATTGCCATTCTAAACCTCCAATCTCTAGCCACCAACTAAACTCTAACGTGTACCGCTCGGAAAATACCATAACCGTTAACACGAGCGAATCAGAGCGACGTAATCCTGCGCTGGAGTTGCTTGAGCGGATAGTGTGGACTGTTCTTTTAATCAGCCTCGCGTTCGTGGCTTTTGTACCGGGGCGGATCGACCATCCTGCGTGGCGTTACCCTACCTTGGCACTATTGTTCGTTGCTCTGATAGCCATACTTATGCGCGTTCAAACTGTGCGGCAGTTGCATTTTCGCTCCGCATTAGTGGTGGTGAGCTGTTTATTAGCGACGCAACTATGGCTAGTACTGCAGGCCGTTCTGCCTTTCGATAACGGAGTGCATGAATATCTATTCCCCCAGGCGCAACGACCAGCTTGGTTTGTACCTACATTTAAATGGTCGTTAACCCCGCAAGCTAGTTTGGCCTTGGCGTTGCGCGAGCTTGTTGTATTGGCGGCCTTCGTGAGCGTTGTTCTGCTGTGCACCACAACAGCACGGGTCAAGTCGCTGCTATGGTTGCTGACTGTGGTTGGTGTTGTGCATGCTGGATTGGCCTATTCAGCCTGGGTAAGCGGGACGCATTTGGTCGACAGCGCCGCCTTAGATGGTCATTTTGAGGCTATGCGTGGGCTGTTTATCAATCGTAATCATTTTGGTAGTTTCCTGCTCATCTGCAGTCTTGGCTCGCTTGTCCCGTTGCTTTACCGTCTTTATCAATTGCGCGCTTTATCGCTATTGCAAGCGGCGCTCGGTGTCTTGAGTTCTTCTGCCATGTTGCATGTGCTGATACTGCTCGGTTTGGCCTTTTGTATCGTGATGTCAGAGTCCAGAGCAGGGTTCGCCGGCCTGCTAATTATTGCCTCGGTGCTCGTGTTTGGCTTTGGTGTTAAGTTTGGCGCAGCCACACAGATGCAGAGCTTTGATCGAATCTTGGCGCGATTTTTAGTTTTCTTGGCCGCTCTCGTTATGGCCTTGGTGGGTATTGTGTTGCTGGGTGAGGGCGTGGTCGAGCGGTTTAGTCAATCGTATACCGTATTAGGCGAGCGACCGTTGCAGTGGTGGATTACTTTAATTGCGATAGCGGAACGACCCTTAATTGGTTATGGGGGCGGTGCCTATGCGACTGTGTTTGAAATTTATCGAGATGGCTATGCCTTGCGCGAGATTGTTTATGATCAAGCGCATAATGAGTACCTGCATGTTTTGTTAGAGCAGGGTTTGATTGGCTTAATACTCTTTTTGGGTTTTTTTGCGGTCACCATATGGCAACTTTTAGCCTCGCTTGGACAGACGCGCAGTCGTCACCACCACGCGCTATTACTTGCATTGTTGGCGGTTACTTGTGCGGTTTTATTTCAAGCTCTGTTTGACTTTAATTTGCAAATCGTTAGGATTCGCGTCTTCTTTTTTGTTAGCCTAGCGATGGTCTTTGTGCTCGCTCGGTCTACGCGCCACTCAACTCATTCGTCCTAATATGAATAAAAAAATACTGGTAACAGGCGGCGCTGGATTTCTGGGATCGCATTTGTGCGAACGCTTATTGAATAATGGTGATGAAGTACTCTGTGTAGATAACTACTTCACGGGCAACAAATCCAATATATTGCACCTGCTAGACAACCCTAAGTTTGAACTTTTGCGCCATGATGTAACGTTTCCGTTGTATGTAGAGGTTGACGAGATCTATAACTTAGCGTGCCCAGCATCCCCGATACATTATCAACACGATCCCGTTCAGACGACCAAAACGAGCGTGCACGGCGCGATTAACATGCTCGGATTAGCCAAGCGGGTAGGGGCGCGCATTTTGCAAGCTTCTACGAGTGAAGTCTATGGCGACCCCGTGGAGCATCCTCAACGGGAGGGGTATTGGGGCAACGTGAATCCTATAGGGATTCGATCTTGTTACGACGAAGGAAAGCGCTGTGCCGAGACTCTGTTTTTTGATTACCACCGCCAGCATCAAGTGCAGATTAAAGTAATGCGTATCTTCAACACTTATGGCCCGCGTATGCACCCTAATGATGGCCGTGTGGTGTCCAATTTTATTGTCCAGGCGTTGCGAGGGGACAACATTTCGATTTATGGCGATGGTTCCCAAACTCGCTCGTTTTGTTATGTAGACGATTTAATAGAAGGAATGATCCGATTAATGCACAGCGCCCAAGAGGTGACCGGCCCTATAAATATAGGCAACCCGGTGGAGTTTACAATCCTCGAACTAGCTAATGAGGTGAAGGCGATGGTAGGCTCCGAGTCTAAGATTGTCACTAAGCCTTTGCCAAGCGATGATCCAAAACAGCGACGTCCCGATATTGAACTTGCGAAGTCGATTCTAGGGTGGCAGCCCACCGTGTCTCTCAAAGAGGGTTTGCAACCTACCATCGATTATTTCCGATCGATTGTTTAGCGGGTGGCCGCAGTTCGACCCGTTGCGGTTAAGTCGGGTCTTGTGTTGGGGCGGTGTTAGCACTCGTCACTCAGCCAAGGTGTCTCTGCAGGCGCAACTGCGCGCTCGTGGTTGAGTAGTGCTACAGGGAGCCTATTCATAGGTATGAAAGTACATTTATTTCAAGGCTTTGCCGCTGACCATCGTCTCAGCATGGACATTTACGCCCAGCGTGTATTTGCAGAGCTGCGCAGTCAGTCGTTGTCGGCCGAAATGTACAAGCCAATCTCATCGTTGGAACGCTTCGCGACATCGCGGTTGCTAATGCGTTATTTGCGCTATGTGCGCTACCCTCAGCTCGCTCGAAATTATTGCCGTCACAAGGTCAGTCATGATGCTGTTCGGCATATCTTAGACCATGGTTATGCGCATTTATTGCCTGCGGTATCTGTGTCTCAAAAGCACGGCGGCACGCTAGCACCTGCTTGCGCACGGACGGTAGTTACAGTGCATGACTTGATCCCACTTCTCGCATGGCGCGGACGTTTTGGTGCGCAGCATATCGGTCGTAAACCTACGCTTGCTTTGTATTCGGCGCAGTTTCTATCCACCGCTAGCAAGTTGATTGCCGTATCCGCCAATACCGCCAACGACTTAACGACTGAGTTAGGTATTCCAGCTAAGCGTATTGAAGTTGTGCACTCGCCACTAGACGCGAACTTTGTGCGTAGCTCCAAAGCAGATATCGAAGTGTTTCGGCGCCGCTTAGGCATGAGCAATAACTATTTCTGGATATTGGTATCGGGCAATGAGTTTTATAAAAATCATGAGGTAGTGGTAGCGACGTTCAAACTTTTACGGCAACGCGGTCTGCCTGTGAAGATATTAAAGACAGGGATATTCAGTGGAGCTAAGCCATCGGTGTTCGATGCTTTGCACCATGACGAGGTGCTCCGAGTGGCCGTTGCCAGCCATGAATTAGCTACCTTGTATAGCGCGGTGGATTGTTTGTTTTTCCCGTCCATTTACGAAGGGTTTGGGTATCCTGTAATTGAAGCTCTCGCATGTGGCACGCCCGTCGTGTGTGCAAATACGGCATCGCTGCCCGAAGTAGGCGGGACGCTAGCATGGTATGCGGCGCCCGATGATACTATGGGCATGGCCGATGCGCTTGAACAGATTATTGCGGGGCAGGGCGCCAATGATTTGCGTACGGCTGGGCCAGCTTGGGTGCAACAATTTAGAGCACCACAGGTCGCATCACAGCTGCTAGAGCAGTACCAATCTTTAGTAGCGCTTTAGCGAGGCGGCAAGCTGGTGAACATCTCCATTGTAATACCGACATATGAGCGAGGTCGCATTTTAGTCGCGACCTTAGAGCAGTTGTTTGCCCAATCCTTTGTGCCATACGAGATTCTCGTCGTTGATCAAACTGACTATGCAGACGGAGACCCTGTGGCGAGCTGGCTACAGCAACAGCACGACGTGGAAGCCATTAAGTGGTTGCGTCTGGCGCAGCCGTCGATACCGCATGCGATGAACGTAGGTTTGTTGACCGCGGTAGGCGACTATGTATTGTTTTTAGATGACGATATTGCGATTGCGAGAGACTTCTTGCAGGGCCACGCTACTGCGTTGCATGAGCACGATTGCCCAGCGCAAGTGGGTGCAGTCTTGCAACCAGGCGAGCATTATGTGGCCACTGAACTGGCGCCTGAACATGAATTTTCGCACACCGAGCAACGCGTTGCGTTAGTGACTGACCTCGATTTCAGTTTTAACGGTGACAAGCCAGCCTATGTGCGTAATTGCATGGCCGGCAATTTATTGGTTCAGCGTTCGCTAGCTACGCAGTGTGGTGGTTTTGATGAGAATTTTTTGGGTGCTGCTTATCGTTTTGAAACAGAATTTTGTCGACGTTTAATCGAGCATTCGCAGCGGTCGTTTTATTTTGCTCCAACGGCGAAGATTGATCATCTAAAAGCTGCGCGCGGTGGTACGCGTCATCTTGCGAATTTTCTGACCTCGCCTTCTGCATTGCACAGCGCGGGGGATTATTATTTTGCGCTGCGCTGTGGAACGCCACGCGAAGCTTTTTGTTATTGCTGCACTCGTTTTTTTAGGTCTATCGTAGCGCGATTTTATCTGCACAAACCGTGGTATATCCCGGTGCGATTAGTTGCTGAGCTGCGCGGATTATTCAAAGCCATCGCATTGCTAAAAAATGGTTCGCGGCTACTTAGATAAGCCCTGTAATTTGGGCCCTTTAATTTGGCTTATAGCTTGACGGAATTACGCTGATTGAGCCCTACGCTCTATTTTAGTCAACGCTGCGACAATGCCACGCACATCTGCCTTAAAATCCCAGTTCTCGATTATCTTTAGGCTTGCTTGCCCCATTTGTGGCAACGTCTGCCGTTGTGCAATGGCGCTCGACAATGCTTGGCTCAGTGCGTGTACGTCCCCGGTGGGCACAAGCCAACCATTAACGCCCGGTTGTAATAAGTCATAATGGGCGCCGACATCGTGCGCTAATATTAATGGCTTGGCTGCGTTCATCGCTTCATTGACGACCACTGCGAACGGTTCTTTTTCGCTGGGTAAAACGAACACGTCGCAATCGAAATAATAAGACGGCAATTGAGCCTGGTTTTTAAATCCCAAAAAGTGCACGTTAGTCTGTAGTTTGTGCTCCGCAACGACGGCTTCCATGCTGACGCGGTCCGGGCCGTCGCCTACGAAAACCAAATGTGCTTGAGCTTGCTCATGAGCGGGTATTTGTAAAAATGCTTGTAATAGTAGTTTGGCATTCTTTCGTTCGGTCATTTTCGATGCAAAGAGGAACACGACATTCTGTGTAGTTTTGAATCTCTGTATCTCTGTGGTGTGTCGTGGTGTTGTGCGAAAAAAATGGTTGTCTACCGCAAAAGGCACGCTGAACAACTGGTCGTCACGTGCTCCGTAATCGAGATAATGCTGTCGGTTGGCCGTACCGCAATACAGGAGCCCGTGCGCATGGCGAACGAGCCAACGGTTGATCAAGCGGTTTTTCCAAGTCGGCCGCTTTATGAAGGGATTGCTGTCGTTGCGAATGAGCATCGGGGTATGACTAAATCGTGCATAAAGTAGCGCGGTGAGTAGACCCATATTGGCGTAGCCGTTTACCCAAATAGCATCCCACTTTTTAGCATGGAGCTTGCGCAAGAGATCGGATAACGAGACCCATGGATTAAAGAACGCGACGCCTGTTTGTTTAAACGTGGATTTGACAAAGTGTGAAGTAAAGCCTTGCGTTAAAGGCACGCCCCATTCAACGTGCACTCCAAACTCCGCATCAATATGGGTTTTAAGCGAAAAGTCACTCAAAAAAAGCACTTCTAAGTCTACTTCTGGTGCAGCGTTGAGCAAGCGCAGCAGAGGCGACTGATATTGAATGGGGTGTGTGACGACATAGGCCAGGCGATAGTTGCGCTGCTTAAGTGGTGGTTTAGACTGAGTCACAGTAATTAGTTCCAAGAAATTGTACGTATTGAGTCAGTGGCGAAACTGTTAGAATACCGCCCACTAGAGCGTTTATCCTTCGTGTGTACCGATTTTGGCACGGTGCGCGGATAGAATAGCGTAAGCCCCAGAATTTTAGACGAGACCATAGCTCTTGATTGAACTTTTTTTTATTTTGATTGCGGTTGCTTGTGTGCTCGTATTAACGCGAGATCAAGCACTCGCGGGTGCTGTTGTGATGATTGGCTTTTTGCAAGATCCAGCTCGCAAGCTCGTCGCGGGTGAGCCGGTGGCGATGTCAGTATTAGTAGTTTCAGTATTTGTTGTGGCGGTGTTTCGGCAGTGGTTGCTCCGCTCTAAGCCATTAAGTGAGCCATTTCGGCGGTGGTCTTCGGATATGCTCGCGCCGCTAGTGCTCTACTTTGGGTTGATTTTACTGCAGTTTCTGCATTCATTCATTCGCTTCGGCTCGCCGATACTTTCGACTCTTGGTTTGATTTTCTATCTCGCACCGTTTTTTGCTATCGCGGTTGCGTATCATAGTTTTAATTCCTTTCAAGATACACGCCGATTATTAGTCTGGTTTTCCATGATGAGCTTGGTGGTGTGTGCGACGGTGCTACTTGCATTTAATGGCAATGACAGTGACTTGCTGCGCGAGGTCGGAGGCGGATTGATTATTTACGATCAGGGCACGGTTTTACGGGCGTATTCTGGGATTATGCGCAGTTCCGAAATAGCCGGTTGGCACATGGGGGCAGGAATTTGCCTGCTGATTATCTTAGTTGTATCGCGCTATTCGACGGTCACCACGGTGCTTAGCATTGTCGCGATTGTTTTATTGCTAGCGGCCATTACGGTGACTGGACGCCGCAAAATGTTGTTTCAAGTGGTGTTGTTCGCCGCGCTCTATTTGCCGGTGGTTCGTTATTATCAAAATAAGGTTCCCGTGCGCTATATGCTGTTGATAGTGTTTCTGGTGCCAATTGCATGGTTTGCCTTCAATCAACTCTCCGTTATTCAAGTTGAATCGCAATTTGATTTGTATGTATTGCGCGGCACGTCCGTGTTCGGCGATGCCACCGAGCGCTTTACGAGCTTGGGTCTCGGGTCGGTGACGTGGGCACTTAATCGCTTTGGGGTGTGGGGCGGAGGTATTGGAGTGGCCGCCCAAGGCGCACAACACTTTGGTGGAGCATTGGCTGGCGGCGCGAGTGAGGGGGGTATGGGCAAAATCGTGTCGGAGCTCGGAGTTTTTTCTCTGCCTATCTTAATTTGGCTGGCTTATTCATTAGGCAGACATGTGCATCGATGTTTGCAACTATTGAGTCAGCACTCTGACCAGAGCCTTTTGATGATGGTGGGCATTATGGTGTTTTTATTATCGAATGTGCCGACGTTTGTGGTGGCTTCGCAGGTGTATGGCGACGTCTTCGTGCTGTGTATTCTAGGATTACTAACTGGATCATTATTCGCCATCCCAAAGCATATTATTCATCAACTAGAGTCTCGACCACCCATGTATCCCTCGCGTTTGGTTGGCGCACAATGGAGTTCATGATCGCGGCAAAGTCCAAACGTATTTTTGTCGTGTCTTCGGCAGCACAGGCTGTATTTAATCCTTAACGTACACCATGAATATTATCGGAATTAACGCATTTCACGGCGATTCGGCTGCCTGTCTTTATAAAGACGGTAAGCTCATTGCTGCGGCTGAGGAAGAGCGCCTTCGTCGCATTAAGCATTGGGCTGGTTTCCCTAGCGAGGCCATTGATTTCTGTTTACAAGCAGGGCACTTAACGCTGCAAGATGTGGATGTGATTGCGATTAACGCTGATGCTCGCGCGGCGCGCTGGGATAAAATTAAATTTGTACTCTCAGGAACCCCATCATTCGCACTTATTGCCGAAAAGCTACGCGTAAGAGGAAAGCGCAAAAGTATTCGCGAGCATCTGGCCGACGCATTTCCAGGACAAACCTTTGTTGGCCATATCGAGCCCGTGGAACACCATTTAGCGCATTTAGCCTCGGCCTATAACGTTTCGGGGTTCACGCAAAGTGCGGTTATCTCTGTAGACGGTTTTGGTGATTTCGCGAGTGCTGCTTGGGGCATAGGGCAGGGTTCTGAGATTGCAGTGCAGCATAGAGTGGCTTTTCCTCACTCATTGGGTATTTTTTATCAGGCGATGACGCAGTACCTAGGCTTTCCCCATTATGGGGACGAGTATAAGATCATGGGCTTGGCGCCGTATGGTCAGCCGCGATACGCTCACCAGATGGATCAAATTGTCTCCCCGCGCGCCGATAAAGGCTTTCGCTTAAACCTCGATTATTTCTGTCATCACAGACAGGCTATAGGGTATGAATGGGACGCGAGCGCGCCATCCGTAAGCCGCTTATTTACACCCGCTTTGGAAGCACTCTTAGGACCATCGAGAGACCCTCAAGCACCACTGGAACAACACCACATGGACTTAGCGCGCTCCATTCAGGACGCCTATGAACGGGTATTTTTCGCGATGTTAAACGACTTGCACCGTACGGCTCGCATGGATTCCTTAGCCATTGCAGGAGGCTGTGGTATGAACTCGGTTGCAAATGGCAAAGTGCATTTGCTCACCCCGTTCAAACAGGTGTATGTGCAATCTGCCGCGGGTGATGCAGGCGGTGCGATAGGGGCGGCTATTGTGGCAGGCCAAAGGCATGGAGTTGTTGAGCATGAGGCAATGCGTCATGCGTACTGGGGGCCTAGCTTTGCTCAGTCTGCGATGGACGATTTGCTCGAAGAGCACAGTGGCGATCCGCGGTTGCAGGCCTGCACGATCGACACCAAGCTTGAGTTGGATGCCTTATGCGATCGGGTCAGTGATGACCTTATCGCGGGTCGCGTGGTGGGTTGGTTTCAGGGCGCTATGGAGTGGGGGCCGCGAGCCCTAGGCAACCGTTCGATATTGGGCGATCCTCGCCGTAGCGATATGAAAGATATATTGAACTTGAAGATAAAACGACGCGAGAGTTTTCGGCCGTTTGCTCCGTCGGTTCTTGAGGAACATGTGGGTGAATGGTTTGAGTCAGATGCGCCAGTGCCGTTTATGATGAAAGTGTTTCAAATAAAGGCGCATAAACGTGACGAGATACCTGCCGTATGTCATGTGGATGGCTCTGGGCGCTTGCAAACTGTATCCGCGTCTACCAATGATCGCTACTGGAGTTTGATTGACGCGTTCTACCGTAAAACGGGTGTCCCCATGGTACTCAACACGTCGTTCAATGAGAACGAGCCGGTTGTGTGCCAGCCGAGCGAGGCCTTGGATTGTTTTTTACGTACTAATATGGATGTGTTAGTGCTGGGCTCTACCCGAATTTACCGAAAGGCGACGTAATAGTGAACCTGTCTTACTGGTTGATGCTTGTTGCGTGTTTAGGATTGACCATGGTGTTTTGCCGCGTGCTCATGCGCATTGCAACCTCCATAAGCTTAGTCGAAGCGCCGAGTGCTCATCGTGTGCATGCACAACCTACCCCTGTAGTGGGTGGAATCGCCATGGCCCTAGCTATGGCACTCATCGTATCCTTGAGTCTGCCGCAGTATCTCCCCCTGTTTATGGTTCTTGGTTTATTGATGTTGGTCGGAATCGCGGACGATATTTCGCATCTTCCTTCGCTACTGAGATTGCTCCTGCAAGCCCTAGCTGTGTACCTATTAATCGAAGTGACGGGCACCAAGCTCGACAATCTTGGGATGTTGTTTGGCGATCGTCCAATCGTATTGCACTCGTACGCCTATCCCCTAACCGTTTTTGCGGGTATTGGGGTTATTAATGCGCTCAATATGTCGGATGGTATGGACGGACTCGCTGGCACACTTACATTAGTTTGTTGTCTGAGTCTTCTGGCGGTTGGCAGCCCAGATAGTGCGCTAATTGGCCTGTTGATTTCTGCGTTACTGGGCTTTCTATTTTTCAATGCACGGTGGTGGCGGCCTCATGCCGCGCTGTTTATGGGGGACGCGGGCAGTACAACTTTAGGCCTAATGCTAACCTATTTGCTAATTCAAGCAACCCAGGGGGCCGAACCTGTGATGGCTCCCGTTACCGCTCTCTGGATTTTAGCCTTGCCGCTCATCGATACCGTTGCACTGTTGCTACTACGCCCATTACTCGGGCGCTCGCCGTTTGCCGCCGACCATTTGCATTATCATCATATGTTGCGAGCTGTGGGCTTAAGTGTGAATCAAACCTTAGCGGTCGCGGCTTGTCTTCAGGTTGGTCTTGCGCTGTTGGGGCTCAGCATGGCATTTAATGGGGTTTCGGAACCCATACAACTCAGTTTGTTTTTGTTTTTGTTCGCTGTGTATTTGGGGGGGGCGCTGGTTCACGCTAAACGGATTCAGTAGGTTATTGTATGGATTACATCAAATAAACATATGCATATATGTTTATTTGATGTAAAATTGCTTCTCTCTTTTTTAGCACTTTGAAAAACATGTCAACACCTCGCAGTGTCAAGCCTACCGAGGTCCAGCCGCGTCTAGACCTAATTCCGCAATTGGCAGACCTTTTCAGCCTGCTCGGTGATACGTCGCGACTGCGCATCGTGAGCCAGTGCTTGCATCAGTATGTCAATGTATCGCAATTGGCGGCTGAGACTGAGTTGTCGCAGCCTCTGGTGAGTCATCATTTACGTTTGTTGAAAGCGGCGCGAATGGTGGTGGCACAGCGACGCGGCAAACAGATGTTTTACCGCGCCGCCGACCACCACGTGCAATGTGTGATCAATGCCATGCTAGAGCATATGTTAGAAGACGGTTCCATGGCGGATGCGAGCCCAAGCGATAGCGGCTCTAAGGTTATCAAGGAGGATATCAATGTCTGAAGCCCACGCATGTTGCTCAGTGCCTAATTCAAATGGTAATAGCCCAGTATTTAAACGCGTTTTGTGGATTGCATTGGTTGTGAATGCGGCCATGTTCATAGTGGAAATTGTTGCTAGTCGCGCGGGAGACTCGGTGGCGCTGCAGGCTGATGCCTTGGACTTTTTTGGCGACGCCGCTAATTACGCCATTAGTTTGTTTGTGGTAAACCATGCATTGTCTACCCGAGCCAAAGCCTCATTGATCAAGGGTTATTCGATGGGGCTATTCGGACTGCTCGTTATTGTTGCTGCTGGCTATAACGCCGTAATGGGGAGCCAACCCGAAGCGCTCACCATGGGCGTGGTCGGCAGCTTAGCGCTTGTAGCTAATTTGTTTGTGGCTATTTTGTTGTTTCGTTATCGCAACGGCGAAAGCAATATGCGTTCCATTTGGCTATGTACGCGCAATGACGTAATCGGCAATCTTGCCGTGGTCGCGGCGGGAGCAGGGGTATTCGCCAGCATGACTCGATGGCCCGACTTGCTAGTGGCAGCCCTTATGGCGTATCTAAGCATTACTTCGGCGCGGCAGATTGTTATTCAAGCGCATGCAGAATTGCGGCAAGCATCACTAACTCCTGTGCATTTAAGTAAGTAAGCGGGCAGTAAGGCAGAGCTTGTCGCTAAATGATCTAAGTTGCGAGCTTAGGCATTGGCGGGCGGCATGGAATGTGCAACCGTTGCCGCGATGACCGCCATGCAAGCGAATAATATGAGCACTATCACTATCGAAATTTGCGCGAGGCCAGCCGCCACTACTCCAGCGATTAAAAGCAACAGCCCGATAACGGAATTGCTCGTTGCAACGTATTGCGTACGCTGATTACCGTCTGCAATATCAACTATGTAGGTTTTGCGCCCCAAACGAACACCTTGATGGGTGATCGATAGTAAAAAGAACAGGCTTAACATACCCACACTTAGCCAGGTACTTGAAAGTGTTTGTGTAGGTAAAAGCGTTATACCGGCGGCGCAACAACAAAGTACTGCCGTCATCAAAGCCGTTAGACGCAGTACCTTGCGACTGTCACGATCAGATTGCTTTCCCCAAACCCAACCGCTCATTAAGCTCGCGACGCCGCTCAGTGTTATCAATAGCCCTAAGACCACGGCATCACTAAAGCCGCTGGCACCCGCGCCGTTGTCGAGAGCGTTACCTAGCAGATTGCTTGGCTGAGCGAGCAGCACAAAGTAGGGTGCGCTCAAACTGGAGCTCATTAAAAAGGTTCGGACCAGCACAAATCGACGAAATGGAGCATCCGATTTAAGCAAGCCAAGTCCTACTAGAATTTGTGCGCTCACCGAGTTTGGGCCATTAGTTGCGCCGTTTGGCTCCATTATTCGTACAAACAACAGTGCGCTCATCATCCACGCTAGTGTGGCGGCTAGAAGTAGCCAAATGAGATCATCGGCCGCGTTAAACCATCCGAATACAAGCGCGACGCCAACGGTAATGGCAATGCTACCCGCGATCGAGCTGCTAATCCCCATTAGGGTGCCTCGACGAGACTTAGGTATGGTCTTGCCTAACACATCCTTGGAAGCAATAGAGCAGACGGCTCGCGCTAAACTCATTGTGCCGACCAGTGCAACGATGACCGTGCCCGCCATCCAGCCCTTGAGGAAATAGGCGGTACACGCAATAAGGCTAACCCCAATGGCTTGTACGAGCGTGCCAGCGGCATATGCGTACTTGCGTAGAGCCAGACGCTGTATGAAATGACTGAGTGCAATTTGCGGAAGCAAAGAACCCGACTCACGAATTGGCACCAGTAAGCCCGATAGAAAAAGCGGTGCACCAATGCTATTCATTATCCAAGGCAAAACAATCTTAGTACTGGCAAGAGCATCCGCTAGGGTGTTGCAAGTCTGCGCAATGATTAAGAGCACAGCGTTAGTGCGTGAGTCGGAAGGTGTTTTTGCGGTCATTAACTCGATTATAGGCTTTTAACTGGAAGAGCGCAGAGTCGCGATTCCCGATTGATAACTTGAACTCGTTGTCACCGTCAAAATTTCATTGTGCTTCGACCTACGGGCGGCCTGTGGCCGTTAAAAATCGTTCCTGACAGGAGTGGCATAGGGTTATGCCGATTACGGACCGAAGGATGGAATTTTTGAAACCAGGTGGGTTTAAAGCTACACCCTCTCCGCAATCAATAAAAAAGCCCATACCCTGACGGGTATGAGCTTCTTCATTAATGGCGGAGAGGGTGGGATTTGAACCCACGAAGGGCTATAAACCCTTGCCGGTTTTCAAGACCGGTGCATTCAACCGCTCTGCCACCTCTCCTAAATCTACCATGTCTGTGGTGTTGCACTGCTGCTTACCACTGCGCCGGTCTCCCGGTGCATTACTCGGCACGTCCTGTGCCTTGCGTTCAACCTCAACAGCAAGGGGCGCATATTATACGAGCACTCTCGCGTTGACAATCTCTGATTTAAAAAAAATAGATTGCTCGCCGCTGCGGCATTTTAGAGTTTGCGTGCAATAAGCTTCAATAAGACCAATGCGAGGTTGTTATTCGCCATTCTTTTCTATATTATACGTCCGCACTTGAGATTGCGGGGTGGAGCAGTCTGGCAGCTCGTCGGGCTCATAACCCGAAGGTCGTAGGT
>CAYOXK010000050.1:18304-20282 GCA_964407915.1 uncultured Gammaproteobacteria bacterium | reverse complement strand
ATGACGGCGGGATGACGGCGGGATGACGGCGGGATGACGGCGGGATGACGGCGGGGATGACGGTGGAATCAAATTTGCTTCCTTTCCCTCGGTCACAAGCCCTCAGCATTCCCATACCCCAATCAGCCCTACACTGATAATATGAGTGCGGACGAGGTATGCTTTAAAACTCAGCCTCAATATCATTTGTAATTTAGTTTAACCAACCCCCATAACACCATGAGCCACTCAACGCATACCTACGCTGACGATCCGCGCAATCAATCAATTTTAATCAACATCAATGGCGAACTATTTCCGCGCGACCAAGCCAAGGTGTCCGTCTTTGATTCAGCCTTTATGTTGGGCGATGGCGTTTGGGAAGGCCTTCGAGTGCATCATGGTAAGGTCGCCTTTTTACAGACGCATCTCGACCGACTCTATGCGGGCGCAAAGGCCCTCGATTTTCATCCTGGCTTAAGCCAAGCGGAACTCACAGACCGCATTTATGCGACGTTACAAGGCAACCAGATGCATGAGGGCGTGCACCTGCGCTTAATGGTGAGTCGTGGCACTAAGTCGACACCGTATCAAGACCCGCGCGTAACCATAACCCCGCCCACAATTGTGATCGTGCCCGAATACAAAGAAGCACTGCCCGAAACTGTCATCAAGGGGGTTAATTTATTCACCGTTCACGTGCGGCGTGGCTTTCCTGATGTGCAAGACCCAAAACTCAATAGCCACTCAAAAATCAACTGCATATTAGCGTGTATTCAGGCGACCAAAGCCGGAGCAGACGAAGCCTTGATGTTAGACCCCCATGGTTTTGTAGCCACTTGCAATAGCACCCATTTTTTTATCGTTAAAAATGGCTGTGTTATGACCTCTACTGGGCAATTTTGTATCGACGGAGTTACTCGTGGTGCAGTATTGCGCATCTGTCGCGAACAAGGCATTGAGCATGCCCAAACGGTATTCTCGCTCTCAGATGTCTATAGCGCCGACGAGGCATTTGTCACCGGAACGTTCGCTGGTCTAGTACCCGTCCGCTCGGTAGACGGCCGCGAGATTGGTGACGGGAAACGTGGCCCCATGGTCAAGCAACTGCAGGAACATTACATGGCCTTGCTCGAAGCGGAGTGCAGTCATGACTGATTCGATTATTCGCATCGCCATGTGGAGTGGCCCTCGCAACATTTCTACAGCGATGATGCGTGCATGGGAAAATCGACTCGATACACAAGTGGTTGACGAGCCTTTCTATGCCTGTTTCTTGAGCGCAACTGGACTTGTGCATCCGATGCAGGAGGACGTGTTGGCGAGTCAATCCAACGATTGGCAGACGGTGATTGCACAACACCTCAGCGGGCCGCTTACGAGTCCCGCGTTCATTCAGTATCAAAAACAGATGACCCAGCATATGGTAGCACCGCTCAATATGGACTGGTTTAGATCTCTGCGTCATGCTTTTTTAATTCGCCACCCAGCAGAAGTGGTGGCTTCGTACCAACAAAAGCGCGGTAGCGTGAACGCTGACGATGTAGGCTTTGCTAAACAACGCGAATTGTTTGAGCTAGCCAAACGCTATTCAAACAAGCCCCCTCCAGTGATTGACGCATCGTCGGTATTAAAAGATCCGCGCAAGAGTTTAAGTGCACTTTGCGCGGCGCTCGATGTCGCTTTTGACGAAGCGATGTTAAGTTGGCCGGCAGGTCGCCGAGCATCCGATGGGGTATGGGCTCCGCATTGGTATAACAAAGTGGAAGCGTCGACCGGTTTCGCACCGTATGAACCTCGTGTGCCGAAGCTTAGCGCTGCAGAGCAGAAAGTGGTTAACGAATGCCTACCCGATTATGCGGCGATGGCAGAGTTTGCTTTATAAATGGTGGGGGCGCGTGATTTCGAGGACTGCAAAATACTCCCCACTACTCTCGTTCCCGCAGCTCCTTCTCCGTCATCCCCGCGCAGGGCAATAACGTCACCCTCGCGCAGGCGG
>CAYOXK010000050.1:0-18294 GCA_964407915.1 uncultured Gammaproteobacteria bacterium | reverse complement strand
CGTCCGCCATGGCGAAACATCAACCCCAACCCAAACAATCACCCTGACAGAAAATGGCACTAATGATTAAATCCTTATGCGGTTTCTTACTAATCCTTATCACTGGCCTAGCTTTTCTGGACCCAACTTCCGTGGCAGTCGCGCAATCCGTGAACACCTGCCAAGACACAATCTGTGCGAGCAATACTCTGCAAGCGGGCTTCGCCAAAATGGATATTTCGCCTCAGGTAGGCGTTGATCTCATACCCACGCTCGACGGCGCCCCGCAGCTTGTTAAGAAGGTGCACGACCCACTGTACGCTAAAGCGTTGGTAGTAGCCGATGAGCGTACCAGCATTGCCTTTGTAGCATTGGATCTATGCTTTTTAGAACCCGAGGCTTTTGGTCGTGTGCGTGAATTTTTACAGGACAATAGCGATCACGATCACATTGTGCTCGCGGTTACGCACACGCATTCAGGATTACTCGACCATCTCAAACTCGATTTCGTCCAGACGCAGGGTCTCGCCGCCTTAAACGCGGCAAACGACTCACTTCAGCCAGTGAGCATTGGCGCTGCAAGTATCGAGGTTGACGAAGCCTACAACCGCAGAATTCTGCAAAAATCCTCTGTAGAAATGCTTTGGCAAAACCCGCAACAACACACAAATCGTGCAGTTGACACCCACTTAGGCGTTATTCATTTCAAGGACCGACTCGGGGAACCGGTTGTAAGCATCGTTAACTACAGTGCGCATCCCACGATAACCATGGATCTACACAATGTGGTGGTGTCAGCAGATTACCCAGGTGCCTTGGCCGCTGAATTTAAGTCTATCGTGGGGGGCGAAGTCTTATTTGTGCTTGGCGCCGCAGGCGATGTAAACCCCTATCATTCGGGCACGCAACCGCTTGCGTTGGCGCTTGAAAAATCGGCTGCACTGGGAACCAGACTCGCTTATGCAGGTGCACGTGCGCTGCAATCCATTAACGATTACACCGATCAGAGCCAGTTGGGTTTTTCGAAGCAACTATTCAGCGAGCCCGCGACAGAAGTTTCTGCCATCAGATTTACGCAAAACATCGCCTTAGCGACTTTCCCCGGGGAATATTTCAACAACTTTGGCGAGCAGCTCAAGGCACGTAGCCCGATCAAGCATACGTTTTTTATTGGCTACAGCAATGGCTCACTTGGCTATGTACCAACGGCTGCCGATTTAGCACTCGGTGGATATGGTGCGGAACCAGACTCGATACACCCACAAACCACTAGTACCACTGGGCAAGCGCATGTTGATTCGGCGCTGCAACAGATTATGAGTTTGGCAAAATGAGGGGGAGCGGTGCGAAAATGACGCAGAGAACATTTCTTGCCCTAAATACTAACGGGCAAACCACATACCTACCGTCGCAATACCGGTTCCAAATGCGGTGAAGGCTGCAGCAAACAAAATGAGTATGCCCACGACATAGTGAAACGTAGCCTCGCCACTACCGCTGGCTCGAAAATACATCTCCAAAAAGAGCAACGGTACAAACATTTGTCCAAACTGCAGAAACGTTAGAAAGGGTCCCGTAAAAGTCTCCATACTCATACCCACGCCACCCGTTAGACTCAACCATCCCATTAAACCTATACGATAAAACCAAACGGCACTGACCACCATAAATAGACGTAAAGCCCACCGACGATGTAGGGTAAAGTTTTTAAGCATTGCATAACGCACGGCTATGATCGCGAACGCAATGATCAAAACCGCATCTAGACTCACGCCCACATGCGCCACCATTCCCCCAATTACGCCCCGCATCCAAACTAAATAGAGACCTGCTAAGCTAGCTATGACCGCAAGGCTCACATAGGTACGGCCAAGATAGCGATGAAAAGTTGGATAGCGACTCCTGACCCAAGGAATCAGTTGCACTGTTCCGCCCGCCATAATAATGCTCGCAATGACCAGATGCGACGCAATAGCGAGGTTCCCTACTAAGTCTCCACTAACGTATCCGTGCGGAAGATGTGTTTCGCCGAGCCCGGCAAAACCCTTGGTATGCAAAATTGGCAGAAAGAACGTGGCAATGTAATACGCGAATATCCATTGCCCGACAAAAGCCGTTGCGAACCACGCTCTTGCGGACCATTTTAAAAAACTGATCGATGTGAAGTTTAGGGACGTGTTCGATGCCGCTAGATCGGCTGCGTTGACTGAGTTCATGGGGTTTTTTATCTTTCTATTGTTTTGCTTATTGATATAGACGCGGCACTCCAGATTTTGGATTCAAACTTTGGTTCATTCTTTTTGAAGGTAGCAAACTGTCATCTTCGCAAGGAGAACGGGCCGGTTATCCTCGCGGAGATAGCGCAAACGTCATCCTCGCGTATGCGGGGTTCCATTGTTTAGCACTGTGCGAGGTAATGGATTCCCACCTACGTGGGAATGACGGTTTGTGGGTGGGAATAACGGTTTTAGGGTAGGAATAACGGTTTTAGGGTAGGAATAACGGTTTTAGGGTGGGAATAACGGTTTTAGGGTGGGAATGACGGTTTATGGCCGGATTAGGGTTTTTGTGCTAACTCCATCAACGCGGCCATCGCCGCCGCTTGCGGACATGACTCGCGTTGTAATCCAGCTTTCGCACCCAAGCGATTGCTCTCAGGCTGGTTTTGGCTTGCTTTGAGCTTACCGATTATGGCTTCAATTTCGATTTCTATGCCAACAATGCCTGCTCGCAAACGCTCCAGATAATCTGGCGGCGCGTCATTCACCGACCACGGTTCCGCTCGGTGCGACTCGTGCGCCTCGGTTAGCCTGTGCAAATGTTGTTCGAGCCAATCGACCTCTTTTACGATCTGCGCCCTACCCTGAACATGCACTGCCAGATAATTCCACGTAGGCACCACCCGACCATTATCCGCTTTAGAGGGATACCATGCGGGTGAGATATAGGCATTGGGGCCTTGGAAAACCACCAACACTTGATCGCTCTGCGCGATTCGCTGCCAAGCCGGATTGCCGCGAGCTAAATGACAGCGCAAGTGCCCTAAGCCGGTGGTAGCAGCATCACTGAGCTCAAACGGCACATGGTTCGCCTCGATCCCGTTCTCATCAGCTAACACCAGCAAACCAAAGCTGTGTTTGCGGATCATTTGTTTTAGGGCAGTAGGGTCATCATATTGAAAATGACTCGGAACATGCATGGCGCGCTCGATCAAATTGGGGTTTGCAAACTGAGATTAAAGCACAATCGCCGCTCGCTGGCAGGTGCAAGTGCGTCCAAACCCAGATTACGGCTCGCCAGTTCCAGTGTATGCTCATTATTCCCTGAAGCATGATGCAAATCCGACTCCAGCGGTTGTCCGCGATTCGCAAATTACCAGTTCTCGTAAATTACCTTATGCAGACTTTATTGCTGGCCAACCATACGCAAGATTATCAATTCCTACACGAATGCATTGGTAAGGTGGTTGCATTGAGCAATGATTCCGCGTCGTTTAAACGAGCATGCGAATCAGCGAGTACAGAACTTGTAGAACGGCAAACAACGTGCGGCGCAGCGTTTATGCGTTCCGCTTATGCCGACTTAATCAGGACTCTTGAGACTTTAAGCCAGTGTTGGTGTGTTGAATACAGCAATCTAACCAGCCAACAATTTGCAACAACCTTACTACCTAAATACCAGCAGCAATTAGCGGACGCTGCGCTTGCCTGGTCTACGCGGCGATACTTGTTGATTACGGTGCAAATTCTTGACCTGCTGCAAGCATCTCCAAAAGCTCGAGCTATTCCAAAAATAATTCATCTAATGAAAACGGATGGAGACCCACACCGACTAGAGCCGATTAACTTTTGGTCAATCAAAAGCATCTTAGACAAACACCCAGACTACGACGTAGTCTTGCACACACCGCTCGTACCTAAGGGCGAACGGTGGTCTAGTTTGTTGCCGCGCTTACAGCTTAATGTGCACCCTACTCCCCAATGACTCGCCAACAAACCACTACAGCTGGCCGCCCATCAAGCGGATGTGTGGCGAGTAGAAAAATTGTTGGAGCACGGCGGCTTTTATTTCGATTGGGATATGCTTTTGCTTAGATCGGTTGGCGATTTACGAAAACACTTTTGCGTCTTTGGCCTTGAACATACGCCGTTCAATTATAACGAGGCGCTGGGCGTGGCAGTCATTGGCGCACGCGCCAACTCCGTGTTCTTAAAATGCTGGCAAACCATGATGGCCGATGCGTATAACCCAGAGCAGTATCTTGCTCACTCAGTAACCTTAACTCGCCAAATTGCGGAAGCTCTTCCAGCGAGCCTTACTGTGTTGCCGGCACAGAGCTTTTACCTACCAGGCTGGACTGCTACAGATATGGCATGGTGGTTTGAGCCTACCCATTTAGAGCCATACGAGGCATTGGAGCGCAAGTTTGAGCAGAGTTGGGGCGTGCATTTTTTTGAATCGAATGCGAGCTTTCAAGCCCATGCACACAAAGTACCTTGGACGCGTCCGAGTTCACCGAGCAACAATTTCGAGCGACTATTGCAACTGGCACAACTGTGAGTTGCCGATTAATTTCAGCAACAGAATACACAACATCAAATTATTAGACTTGAGCGTCGATTACACACGCGTTAACGGCCAACCCCACATTAATATGGCCAACGTAATCACCCCAATAAAAATATTCATGGGTATGCCCACCCGTAAGAAGTCACTAAAACGATAGCCTCCAGGGCCATAGACCATCAAATTGGTTTGATAGCCTAGCGGCGTGGCAAAGCTCGCCGAGGCCGCCATCATTATGGCAAATACAAAGGGTTCGTTATTCAAATTGGCCTTGTCGGACATCTCCAACACAATTGGCAGCATTAATACCGCGGCTGCGTTATTGGTTATGGTTTCAGTCAGCATCGAAACCACGATGTACACTAAAACTAACATGAGCCACGGCGCACCACCGCTTAGATCGATAATGCTACCGGCTAGGTATTGCGCAACACCCGTTTTTAACAAGGCGGCTCCCACCGCAAAGGACGCTGCGATGGTGATAAGGACCGTTAGGTCCAAACTCTTCTCTGCCTGACTAACCGAACAACAGCCGCTGATAATCATCAATCCCGCCCCTAACAGCGCTGCGTTAAGCATGCTCATCCAACCTAAGCCCGCCGCACCTACAACACCAATAAGAATAGCCCAAGACCACCAAGCACGCTCATGGCGCGGTGTCTCTGTATCGAGGTCGTTAATCAACAAAAAGTCCTTGTTGTAGCGCTGCCGTGCCACAAACGCTGGGCGCGCTTCCAACAACAACGTATCGCCTGCTGCGAGTCGAATAGTGCCCAAATTACCTTTGATGCGTTCGCCATTACGCGCCACCGCCAGCACCACCGCCCCATAGCGACTGCGAAACTTTGCTCTGCGAATAGTGTGGCCTAAAGCGGTACAATGGGGCGACACCACCACCTCCACTAAGCGTCGCTCGGAGCGATCCTTAGTAAGGTCATTTAGATGTTCTGGCTCGGCCGAGGCAATAATTCCATTCATACGCAAAAGATCGGATATGGCTTGAGTGTCGCCCGCAAACACCAGTCGATCACCGCCCTGTAACACTTCTTTTGGCGATACCGCCGTGATAATGGTGCCGCGACGCTCAACTTCAACTAGATAAACACGCTTCAACTCCCGCAAGCCTGCTCTCATCACCGTTTTGCCCACCATTGGTCCATTGGGATCAACCGCAACTTCAAGCGTAAACTCGCGAAGATTGGCAAAAGTATGCTGCTCACTGCGGGTGGGGAGCCACTTCGGAAAAAACAGCCAAATAAACGTAATACCAAGAATCGCCACAGGCAGACCAACCGCGGTGATTGAAAAGAGTGCGAAGCCTGCCTCGCCTGTCAGTGCTTGATACTGACCGTTGACCACGAGGTTTGTACTCGTGCCGATCAGCGTGAGCGTGCCACCTAAAATGGCCGTGTAGCTAAGCGGGATCATCAACTGAGATGGAGGGATTTCAATTTTGCGCGACCACGCAAGAATAGCGGGAATCATGGTGGCTACTACAGGCGTATTGTTCAAGAAGCCGCTTAAAACCACCACTGGCGCGAATATTCGTCCCAACGCAGAGCGCACCGTTGTAGGTTTGCCGAGCACTGTGTTCACCACTAGATCGATGCCGCCTGAACCGTGGATACCCGCAGCCACCACAAACATGGCCGCAACGGTAATCAAGCCTGGGTTAGCAAATCCCGCAAGAGCTTCGCTGGCCGATAAGATGCCTGATACGCTGAGTATTGCCAAGACCGCCATCATCACCATATGCGGGCCATAGCGAGAGAACGTCAGTACAAGCAACGCTCCTAATGTTAAAGATAGAGAAAACCAACCTTGCCACTCCATATTTCTTACTCACACATGCCACTTGGGCCGAAAGTTGTACTCGCCTACCAATAAATGCGCATCTTATCTGAAATAAAGCGAGTTAGTTACGGAATGAGCTATGCAGGTAGTAATGCTTGATTTGGCATCGCGCGAGACAGTGGATTCCCGCCGCCGTGGGAATGACCAGAGGGGTGCGAGGCAATGGATCCCCGCATTTGCGAGGATGACTAATTGTGCGATCCATCCGGGCAGGGAAGAAAAAGGGAGCTGACAGATCCCACCCGCTTCTCGGAGTGCGAATTCACCACATTTATGTGCAATTTTTTATGCAAGCCTTATGATATTCACCTTTCTAACACCTTATGTTTATACAACAAACAACAGATCATGAGCTTGGCAATTTTAGCGCTAATTGTTGGACTAGCTTTACTCGTTTGGAGTGCTGACCGCTTTGTAGAGGGCGCTGCTATTACGGCGCGCCACTTTGGCATGCCGCCGTTGTTGATTGGTATGGTCATTGTGGGTTTTGGTACGTCGGCCCCCGAGATGGTCGTGTCGCTCTTAGCCGCGCTCGATGGTAGCCCAGGCATTGCGCTGGGTAATGCTTATGGCTCTAACATCGCCAACATCGCTTTAATCCTGGGTATAACGGCACTCATTAGCCCCATCATCGTGCACTCCGATGTGCTGCGCAAAGAGTTGCCAATACTGACATTGGTAACATTACTGACTGTCATTTTGCTCGCTGATCTATTGTTAACGCGCTTCGACGCGAGTGTTTTATTGATCGTGTTTGCTGGACTCATGGGCTGGACAATTTACTCAGGAATGAATCAGCCATCTGATTCGTTTGCGCTAGAAATCGAAGCCGAAGCGAGTGCCGCCACTATGCCTCTGAAGCACGCCATCGTATGGCTTGTAATTGGGCTTTTGGTACTAATCGCGAGCTCGCGTATGTTGGTGTGGGGGGCGGTGGAACTAGCGCAGATGTTTGGCGTGAGCGATATGTTGATTGGTTTGACCATTGTAGCAATTGGCACATCCCTTCCCGAGTTAGCATCGTCGGTAGTGGCCGCGCGCAAAGGCGAACATGACATTGCCCTCGGTAATATTATCGGTTCGAACTTATTTAACACGCTCGCTGTGGTGGGCATTGCGGCCATGGTGAGCCCGTTCGCAGTAGAGCCAGAAACACTCAGCCGCGATATGGTAGTCATGGGGGGATTAACACTTGCCCTATTTGTGTTTGCCTACGGATTCAGGGGGCGGCAAGGTCGTATCAACCGATTTGAAGGCGGCCTATTGTTAGCTGCCTATGTGGGCTACACCGCGTATCTGATTCGAAGTGTCGTGGTTTGACCTACCTGCAAACATTCGGGCTGTTTTTGCTCACCGCGATTGCTGAAATCGTGGGTTGTTACTTACCCTATTTATGGCTAAAAAAATCCGCGCCGATTTGGGTGCTTTTGCCGGCAGCGGCTAGCCTTACTTTGTTTGTGTGGCTCTTGAGTTTACATCCCACCGCCGCAGGACGCGTCTATGCTGCCTATGGTGGGGTCTATGTGTCGGTAGCGCTACTGTGGTTATGGGGCGTAGATGGGGTTCGGCCTCACCTGTGGGACTGGGTGGGCGTAGCCGTTATTCTTGTTGGTATGTCGATCATTCTGTTAGCTCCTCGTCATCTGTAGAGACATTTGAGCTATTTTTGCGTCGCTGATCCATACGTCATCCCCGCGCAGGCGGGGAACCAGTGCTTAGCACGGTGCCTGCCCATGGGTTCCCGCCCCCGCCTTCGCGGGGGAGACGGCGGGAATGACGTTGTCGCGTTCGCGGGAACGACGAAAAGAACATCACTGTTTTCACTACCATCTATTCTGCTGATAGTCGCGTTCTATTTAATTCACTTTTGCAACCTTCCGCATAAGCCTATAACTAAAGAGTAGTAATACTACTCGCCCTCAGGAGGGGCCTTTAACATGCAAATAAGAAAACTACCCAAGTGGTTAACAAGCATTCTACTTTGTTCAACGGCCATTGTTGCATCGGGTGCAGGTGTGGCTGGCGACGCTAAAACCAATCAGTTCTGGTGGCCGGAGCAGCTCGATCTGACCCCACTTCGTGCGCACTCACCTGCCTCGAATCCCTACGGTGCCGACTTCGATTACGCTAAGGAATTCAGCACACTCGATTTGGCTGAAGTGAAGAAAGACATCGAAACAACCTTAACTACCTCGCAGCCATGGTGGCCTGCTGATTACGGTCATTACGGTCCCTTTATGATTCGGATGGCGTGGCACAGTGCCGGCACGTATCGCGTGGGCGATGGACGTGGCGGCGCCGGCGGTGGTCAACAACGCTTCGAACCTTTGAACAGTTGGCCTGATAACGCAAACTTAGACAAAGCCCGACGCTTACTCTGGCCCGTTAAACAAAAATATGGACGCAAATTATCGTGGGCTGACCTGATGATTCTGACCGGCAATGTGGCGCTGGAATCCGCGGGATTCAAGACTTTTGGTTTTGCGGGAGGTCGAACTGACGACTGGGAACCTGACTTAGTTTATTGGGGTCCGGAAAGTGAGTTTTTAGGCGACAAGCGCCGCACCAGCGACGGTAAGCTCAAAGGCGACCTTGCAGCTGTGCAAATGGGTTTGATTTATGTGAACCCAGAAGGCCCCAATGCCAACCATGATCCGCAGTCCGCAGCACATGACATTCGTCTCTCTTTTGGGCGGATGGCTATGAACGACGAAGAGATTGTCGCGCTGATCGCAGGCGGTCATACGCTTGGCAAAGCACATGGAGCACGCAAGCCCACTGAATGCACAGGCCCAGAGCCCGCAGCAGCAGACATCGAAGAGCAAGGATTTGGCTGGACCAGCAAGTGTGGTAAAGGCAATGCCGAAGACACCATCACCAGTGGCCTAGAGGGCGCATGGACGGCAACACCTACACGTTGGTCAATGATGTACCTTGCCAACCTGTTTAACTTTGAATGGAAACAAGTGAAAACCCCAGCGGGTGCTACACAATGGATTCCGACGGATGAATCCGCGGCCAAGATGGTGCCCGATGCACATGATGCAACGAAGCGCCATGCACCGATCATGTTCACCACCGATTTGGCGTTAAAAGTTGATCCCGAATTTAGGGCCATCTCAGAACGTTTTATGCAAGATCCGGAGGAGTTCAATTTGGCCTTTGCCAAAGCTTGGTTCAAATTAACTCACCGCGATATGGGTCCCAGAGCGCGTTATGTGGGTGCGGAAATTCCAGCTGAAACCTTGCTGTGGCAAGACCCGATACCTGCGGTGGACTATAAGTTAATTGACAACCGCGATGTAGCTAAACTAAAGCAGCAAATCGCTGAAGCTGGCTTGAGCAATGCGCAATTAGTTAAAGCGGCCTGGGCTTCTGCTGCGTCCTACCGTGCCACCGACATGCGCGGCGGTGCGAATGGCGCGCGAGTACGTTTAGCACCACAGAAAGATTGGGCGGTTAACAACCCACAAGAATTGGCACAGTCACTGCAAGCACTCGAAGCCGTACAAAAAGCCTTTAATAAATCTCTTAGAGGAGGCAAACAAGTATCTTTAGCTGACGTGATCGTGGCCGGCGGTGCGGTCGGTATTGAGCAAGCGTCAAAAGCCGCTGGCTTTGATGTAGCGGTACCGTTCACCCCTGGTCGAGCTGATGCATCGCAAGCGCAAACCGATGTAGAATCCTTTGCTACGCTGGAGTTAAAGGCGGATCCATTCCGTAATTACTACAGTGATAACATCTACTTTGCACCGGCCAAAGCGATGGTAGATCGAGCTAATTTACTCAACCTTACGGTGCCACAAATGACAGCTCTAGTGGGCGGCATGCGCGCACTGAACGCCAACACGGAAGGTTCTCACGGAGTGCTAACCGATCGACCCGGCACTTTGAGTAATGACTTTTTCGTTAACTTGCTCGACATGTCTACGCGTTGGACTAAATCGGATGTTGAGGGCGTTTACCAAGGCGTAGATCGGGACAACGGCACGCCAAAGTGGACGGCAACTACCGTTGATCTGATCTTTGGCTCTAACTCAGAGTTGCGAGCCGTAGCCGAAGTTTATGCAGCCCAAGACGGCGAACAAAAATTTGTCGATGACTTTGTGACGGCTTGGAACAAAGTGATGAATTCTGATCGTTTCGATCTGTAGTCGGCAGACAAAACTCAGCGTAGGGGCTTAATTCCGTTCACGCTGAAGTTCAACATAGTTTTTTTACAATTGAGGGTTGATGGCGAAACTGCCATCAACCCTATTCTTTTTATACTCAATGTAATTTACGAGAAAATTTATTCGCAAACCTATATTATTCGCCCCCTGAGTCGGCATTTCACGTTAGCCGCTCGCAAGGCAAGCTCAGAACTTCTTGGATTTTCTGAAGTTTACTGCGTGTACCGTTGTACAATTTTTAATCATTTACTGGAGTCTTCATGAACCCTTTATCTTTTTCAAGCCAGTCGCGTGGCACACGCTTTGGCCAACTGTTTTTTATCGTAACCGCTATTGTCACGCTTGGCCTGAGCCAAGCTCAAGCGCAAACTGCGCCAGCTGTAATCGGCGTGCTTAACCTTGATCAAGTAATTGCCAACGCACCTGCGGGTAAAGCTTTAGGCAGTCGCTTAGAAGAATTTCAACAGCAAGCGCAACGCGAGCTCGAAGTATTAGCCGGCAAAGCGCAGGAAATTCGCAAACAACTTACAGAAGGTGCGGGCACTCTCACGCAGGATCAAACAAGCGAGCTACAAAAAGCGTTTGAAGATCAACAGATCGCTGTCCGTCGTTTAGAAGGCGACAAACAGCGCGAAGCTCAAAAGATTCGCAATGAAGGATTAGCCGAGATCGAAAAGCAATTGCGCCCAGTTATCGAAAGTGTACGCACCGAAGGTGGTTACGACTTGATTTTGAATAACCAACCTGGCGTAGTCGTACTAGTAGGCCCGCGCATCAACATTACGAAAGCGGTTATTGATAAACTGAACGCCGAGTAAGTATCACTCAGCGTTTGAGACATTCTTAAAGCAGGTCAAGCAATCCGTTGCTCGGCCTGCTGTCTCTTTACTGGACGAAGTGGCTCAAAATATCAGTCGCTTCAACCACACAAAAACATCATCCCCGTTCTCTCTCTCGTCATTCCCACTCGCTCGCTCGTCATCCTCGCGAATGCGGGGATCCATTGTTTAACGCTGGGCGTGGGAATGACGGGATTGTTATAACCCTACAGCACACGCCGATACTCAACATAACAATATATCTCACCCCAAAATCGGATCGTGATGATATGGTTGCGAGCTTAAATTTTTTTTCTTGAACGTCCTTGACTAATGAAACCAACTATTCTTACCAACACTGACAATAAGATCGGTGTGACTCCCGTTGTCGGCTCCTCTGCCAGTAACGATCTAAACGACACGATGCAAGATCCACCCAAGTGGCTAACAGCGGTCCTCGCATATCCGCGCGAGGAAGGTGTTGTTGAGGTAGACGGGTGCGACATTCACTATTTCCGTTGGGGTGATCCGAGCAAGCCCGGCATTATGATGCTCCATGGCTTTTTGGCCCACGCGCGCTGTTTTGCGTTTATCGCTCCATATTTGACCGACAATTTTCATGTGATTGCCATGGATCTTTCTGGAATGGGTGATTCGGGGTGGCGCGAGGAGTACAACGAATCGGTCCGTGTTCATGAACTCATGCAAGTGAGCGAACAACTCGGTTTGTTTGCGCACGGCCAAAAGCCAACTATTGTGGCTCACTCGTTTGGTGGACGCATCGCTACCGCCGCGATGCATAAGCATGGAGAGCGGTTTGCTGGAATGATTATTTGCGATCTAATGATTATTCGCCCTAGCATTCTTCTCGCCGATGCCGAAAAGTTCAAGCCGCCCGGTAATCGCGATGGCAACCGACCTAACCGAATTTACCCCGATTTCGATGCAGCCAAACAACGCTTTGTGTTATCGCCTCCGCAATCCGTCGAAACCCCGATTTTGTTCGACTTTATGGCCTATCACTCCCTCAAAGAAGTGGAAGGTGGATGGCGATGGAAATTTGACCCGCGCGTGTTTAACATGCCCAAAGCCACTGGCGCGCAAGCCGAAGATACTAAAATAGAAGAGACTTGGGCTAAGGTCGGCGAAGACGTGGTCACAGCGCCCGGCCGCAAAGCGATTATCTACGGTCAGAAGAGTATGTTGTTTACCGCGGATTCGGTGGCGTACATGCACGAATTGTTCCAGGAGTTGGGTACCGAACCCATTCCCTTGATCGACATTCCTAACGCGCGCCATCACCTGATGCTCGATCAGCCGATGGCGTTCGTCACGGCGCTAAAAAGCATTCTGGCTCTGTGGCAGTGTAGTGCAGACGACTAAGTTAGTTTCTATTTAATCCATTCAACGCGCCGATCAGATTCATGCCAAGCTAAATAGTTAGACGAATACTTGTCGTCTAACTCGCCACGCTTGATCTTCAAGGTGGGCGTGAGCATGCCATTATCAGGCGACCATGTTTGTGTATCAATCACGGCCGTGGAAATGTGCTCGAAGTTCGCTCGCGTCTTATTAAGCTCGGTAATGGCCTGCACCAAGGATGCCTCTACTTTTTCTTTCGGTGCTTTAGCCCCGGCCTCAGACAAATTGATGAGTGCGATAGGCTGCGGCAATCCTATGCCGGCCACACACACCTGCTCCACATACTCATTGTTCTGCAACGTTTCTTCTAAGGGATTAGGTGTTACGTAACTGCCCTTGGCTGTTTTAAACGCATCCTTAACACGACCCGTTACGCGCAAATAACCTTTTTCGTCCAAGGTGCCGCGATCACCGCTATGCAGCCACCCATCCTGCAGCACTTCGGCCGTACGCTCTGGGTCTTTGTAGTATCCCGTCATCATGTACGGGGATTTCATCAAAATCTCTTTCGTGTTCGGGTCAATTCGCACCTCGCCAAACGGAATGGCGCGACCCACGGAGTCAGCCGGGGCATCGCGTTCTGGACTGTTCGTCATAGAGCCACAAACTTCGGTCATCCCGTATGCCTCAATTAAATGAATGCCCAATTTATGATAGAACTCTTTGATAAATGCGGGCGTAATCGCTGCACCCGTCGCTGCAATTTGAATATCACGTAAACCCATCGCAGTACGCAATTTTCGCTTAAGCAAGCTCGATATAACTGGAATCTTGAGCAAAGTGTTTAGCTTTTTCTCGGGGATTTTTGCGGTAACACCTTGGTAAAAAAGTGTCCAGATACGCGGTACGGCAAACAAAAAACTCGGTTGCGTGTCACGTAGATTATCGGCAAAGGTATCAAGCTTTTCCGCAAAAGAAATTTGCGCACCTAAAGCGATGGCCGGCACCTCTACCGCCATCCGCTCGCCTACATGGTTTAGCGGTAAAAACGAAAAGAACTTTGGATTTTTAAGTTTGTACATCCCGATCCAATTGGTGTCTACCTCGTTGGCCATAATGTGGGCTGGGGTACGATGCGGATGCATCACGCCCTTGGGCGTGCCGGTCGTGCCCGAGGTGAACTTAATAGTCCAAAGATCGTCCAGCGCGGGCACATAGCGCCCAATGTAAGGCTCGTGATTAGCCAACAACTGATTCCAGTCGTCGCCGACCGTTGGTTTAGCATCCACGCCGTAGTGGGGGAACCGAATTGTGACCAGATCGTCAGGAATGGCCTCTGCTTTGTCATCCCATTTATCAAGGCGGCCGATAAACAGCGCCTTAAGATCACCGAGTTTAATGACCTCAGCCAACTGATCTTTAGGCAGGCTGGCATAAAAGGGAACCGACACAAAACCACCCATCAAGATCGCCAAATCAGCAATAATCCAATGCATGCAGTTCTTTGAATAGATACCGATATGATCGCCCGCTTTAAGACCCTTTGCCTGCAATGCCGTCACCATACGACGCGCCTGCTCGCCCGCTTCGGCCCAAGTGGTGACCTGCCATTGATCACCATATGGTTGGCGTAAGAAAGGCTGATCGGGGGTGGCGTCTTCCCAATTGTAGAAATGCTCGATGATGGTGATCAGTTGGGCGTCGTTAACAGACTCTGTCATTAGTTGCATCCTTTGGTGTGGGGTTATTGATCTGGCGTTGCTCACTCACTTAGTTCGCTCGGCTATAAAGTGATTTTTCAGCGCAAGCAGTAGATTAATTGTGAGCTTATAGTTATGAAGCAAATAATACAGACATTTAAGCGTTTGCTCAAAATGGTTTGATTTTTATCCATTACGCTTGCCTAACAATTGGGAGATTTAAACTCAGGCGCGTATCATTAAAACGTCGTCAACAAAATAACGACGGGGGAACTTCTATGCATCTTGGCACATTGTCGATGAGCTTGGCGGTTAAAGACCTGACTGCTTCGATCAATTTATACACCGCATTAGGGTTCAACGTATTTCACGATCAGCGTGCTAGTCATTTTGTGATTATGCAAAATGGAGATTCGGTGATCGGCTTATTCGAGGGTATGTTTGAAGGGAATATCTTAACGTTTAATCCAGGTTGGGATCATAATGCTCAAACGGTCGACCCTTTTGATGATGTACGTTTGATTCAACGACACCTCAAAGCCAATGGCATTGACTTAGTGCGCGAAGCCGATACTCTAAGTTCGGGCCCAGCGAGCTGTGTCGTGATCGATCCCGATGGCAATACCATTTTAATCGACCAACATCGCTAACTCGTCTTGACGCATCATTAAACGACCTCCGCTAATAATCATGCTGCTTAAATTCGCCCTCGGCGTCGGCATTGTTCTGGCGTTCGCTTATCATTTTAGCGCCGCTAACAGCTCGCGATCGTGGAATGCCCCTGCTGATCTCGCCACACAGATGAATGAGCAGTTGCGTACGCAGGAATTTACGGGCGAAGGCGACAGTCTAGCGGACACCAACCAACTAAGGATTCTGCTTGAGCTACATAATCGGGTACGCGCGAATACCTTGCCTGTGGAGTCACTCGCCTGTAATCGCAGTATCTCAGCAGCTCTGCCACTTTCATTGAGCGCTCCGCTTACTCGAGTGGCACAAAAGCACGCTGACTGGATGGCGAAACAGGATACGCTTTCGCATGGTGCATCACTAAGTGGTCGAATAAAGTCCGAACAATACGCGTATAAGAAAATCGCCGAAAATATCGCTAAAGCACAACTGCCGGCCAAACCATTGCTGCAATTGTGGTTAAGCAGTGCTCGTCACTGCAAAAGCATTTTAAATCCGGACTATGAATCCATAGGCATTGGCAAGAATGGTCAGTACTGGTCGGTAGTGTTCGCCAAGCCTGCCTGATATCGATCTATCATTCGGCGGCTTAGCTGAGCAAGGTTAGGATTAGAAAAATCTGATTCAGAAATGCTCAAAAACGTTGTGCTCCACAAAACTAGATGCCAAGTGCCGCGAGAACTCCTCGCATGCCAAGCATCGTCACGATGAGCAATACGAAGCCTGCGAGGGCATTTTGCATACGTGTATTAACGTGTCCGTTCATCACTTTATGTTGGTTTACGGCAAAAATTAAAAACGCGACGGCAAAAGGCAATACTAGCCCATTGGCAAACTGTGCGAACTTAATCAATTCGATGGCATTGATCTGCAACAGCGCAAAAAATGTTCCAGCGCCAAGCACTGTCATCCAAGTGAGCCGCTGAGCTGGCGAGCGCAAGTCACCCTGCCAACCAAAAACACCCTTAATAACGACAGTCGCAGCCAACGGTGCCGTAATCGCTGAGGTGAGTCCCGCCGCGATGAGCCCCACCGCTAGCAAGCTACGCGCCGTGTCGCCGAATACAGGCGCTAAGCCTTGTGCAAGGTCGGCAGCCGAGCTAATTTGCGCATTCGGTAGCGCAGCGGCACAGACCACTATCGACATGGAAACGAGCCCACCGAAAAGCACCGAGTAAACAGCATCGGCACGTGCATACGACAAATCAGCCTCGTTCGACCACTTCTGCTGCACGAGTTCCGAATGCAAAAATAGGTTATAAGGCACAATTGTTGTGCCAATTAGAGCTACCACTATTACGCTTGAGCCTGGGGGCAAGCTCGGTATAAAAAGATCGCCGAGCACCTGTTGCCAAGATTCCACAACCATCAAAGCTGTAAACATAAAAGCACAACTCATCAACGCCACCATAGCGAGCAGAGCACGTTCTAGCGTCGCAATACGCCCTTGCCAGAGTAAAGCCGAAGCAAGCCCGGCAATCGCCAACACCGCACCGGAATTGATCGCAATGCTGGTTGATGCGGGATCCTTCTCGAGTAACGTCAATATGCCTAAGGAACCACCTCGAATATTTCCCGACTCGAACGCAATGGCGCCCCCTACCACGGCCGATAGCACTATGCCCAGCGCCAGCCAACGCCATCCGCGCGGCGCAATAGCCTCTTTTATATTGCGCGCCAAACCCCGCTGAGTGATCAAGCCTAGCCGCGCAGCGGCCTCTTGCAGTACGGCCGTTGCCAAGGTAGAAAACAACAAAGCCCACAAGAGCACAGTGCCATACTGTGCGCCGGCCAAAGTACACACCGTAACGGTACCAGGACCGATAAACGCGGCGGCAATCATCGGGCCGGGCCCGGTGCGATGCATAAATGTCTTCATGACAACACCTCCAAGGCGTTCAAACATAACTGGGCAGTGTAGCGCATTTATCTTATTATGGCGGCAAGCCTATTTACTGGAGCACGCTCATGTTCAATCAATTTAGTTGCTTATTAAACCGTACTTCCCACCAACACATGCGCCGCATAAGCTGGGCCACTTTGCTCATAACGGTATTGTTGTCACCACAGCTTCTTAGCGCAAAAGACGCCGATTTTGACGCTTTGCTCGATCGGCACTGGCAAGCACAACTCAAGCACTACCCTACCTTTGCCACTAGCTTGGGAGTGCGGGATTACGATAACGAACTAAGCGACCCATCGCTAGAAGCCTTTGATGCGCGCACGGCCGAGTCATCCGCTTTTTTAAATGAACTAAAGCAGATTAAACGCAGCTCGCTTAGCACTACGCACCAGCTGAACTACGATCTACTCGCCTTAGACTTGCAAAACAGCATCGAAGAAGCGCGTCACGGCGGCAAGTATATGGTGATGAATAATCGCAATGGTCCCCACTTAGACCTCACCAGCATGGTCAACTCATTGCCATTTTTTAGCGAAGCTGATTATAAAAGCTATGTTGCGCGTCTGGACCAAATGGCGAGCTATATGAGCAAAGCCACGGCGCGCGCGCGAACTGGGCTCGAAGCGGGTTGGGTACAGCCCTGTGCACCCATGCGCGGCTATGAAGAGTCGATTAAAACGCACATTGTCGAAAACCCACTCGACAGTACGTTTATGACGCCCTTTGAAACCAAACCCAAAATTGTTAGCGACGCTGCGTTTACGGCGCTCAAAACCCAAGGACTGGAAATTATCGACAACAAGATAGTGCCCGCGTTTGCCTCGTTTTTGACTTTTTACATGGACGAATACCAGCCTGCGTGCCGTGAGGAAGTCGGTACCGATTCTATGCCTGGAGGCAAAGAGTATTACGATTTTCAAGTAGCTTACTACACCACAACAGACCAAACTGCCGACGAAATTCACAATATCGGCTTGTCGGAAGTTGCCCGAATTAAGGCCGAAATGCTAGAAGTGATCAAGCAAGCCGAGTTTAAAGGCGACTTTGAAGAGTGGTTGGAGTATTTAAAGAACAATAAAGATTTTTATCCCAAAACGCCGGCTGATCGCTTAAACGCGGTAGCGGTCATCTCTAAGAAGATAGACGGTGAATTGCCCAAATTATTCGGGCGCTTACCACGCATGCCTTATGGGATTAAGGAAATCCCGGCCGACATAGCTGAAAAGACGACGACGGCCTATTACAGCCCA
>CAYOXK010000049.1:0-20317 GCA_964407915.1 uncultured Gammaproteobacteria bacterium | reverse complement strand
GCAGTTCGTCAACCGGCGCATCGCCGCGCACATCGCTCAAGGATCGAATTACCCGTCCAAGAAAGTACGGCGCGGTTTGCTTAGACCGATTGAAATGGCTCTGGTCAATTACATTAGCGCTCACAAAGCCGCGCTTTGGGACAAACTCGTAGTACTGATCTGCTTGAATGTCGCGCGCGCTACCCGCTTCTTTAGAAAAGCTCACGCCGTAGCCGCTTTCGCGAATCAAACACAGCTCAAAGTCTCTTAGAATGCTAAATAGCCGCGTAGACAAATCAATGGCAACGAGGCCACCTTCGTCATCGTGATGATGAGTGCTGCGTAAAAGTCGGTCTAGAGTCTGCTGATACACATCAAATAAGTTTGAATGAGGATCGCCACGTTGTATCAGCGCGGCGAGCAACTCATTACAGTAAAAACCACAAATTTTGGCTCGGCCCGTCAGTTCATACTGCCACCCCGAGAAGCGTGAAAAGTCGAGCTCGGCATTCGTGAGTGTCGGCACCTCACCCTTGCCCGTCCAACTAAGCAATAACGGTTGGAATGGCAGCAATAGCCCGCGCTGTTTTGACTTCAACCGCCTCGCGCCTTTTGCAATCAGCGCTTGTCGGCCAAATGAACGGCTAAAAATATCAACGATCCAACTGCTTTCGCTAAACGGCCTATTAACCAATACATAACACGGTTGCTCGATTACGCGCACGTTAATGCAGGTCTTCGTCGTAACCGAGTTGATTCAAATCACGGGTGCTGTCAGCCCAACCTGATCGCACTTTCACAAACAACTCCATAAATACTTTACACTCTAAAAGCTCTTCACAATTCTTGCGTGCGGCGCTGCCAATTTGTTTAAGCGTTTCGCCGCCTTTGCCAATCACAATAGCTTTGTGCGAACTCTTATCCACCCAAATATCGGCATTGATGTGCTGTAACTCGCCTTCCTTCTCAAATTGCGTAATTTGCACTGCCGTTGCATACGGTAACTCGTCACCAAGCCGTCGACATAGCTGCTCTCGTACGAGTTCGGATACTAAAAACCGAAAACTCCGATCGGTGATTTGATCCTCATCAAAGCCGGCCTCGGCGTCGGGTAAATAGGTACTAAGAACCTCAATAAGATGGTCAACGCCGTCGTCTTTTCGTTTGCCCAACGCGCTAATTGGGATTATTTCAGCAAAATCGTAACGCTGACTCGATTGTGCGATTAGAGGTAGTAAACCGTTCACAGACTCTAACTTATCTACCTTATTGATTAGAAGAAGCACCGGCGTAGCCTTTCCGCGAACGGCCGTCTTCAATGCGTTCAACGCGTGCTCATCGGCATCATTCCAGCCATTTGCGGTGATCATAAAACACACCACATCGACACCATCAATACTGCTCACCGCCGTTTTATTAATGACCTTATTCATCACTCGACGATTGGTTTTCTTTTGCACTGAGTGAATACCGGGCGTATCGACAAATACAATTTGCTTTTGGGCATCAGTATGAATCCCCAGAATTCGGTGGCGCGTGGTTTGCGGTCGATGCGAGGTTATACTGATTTTTTGACCGATTATACGATTCATTAAAGTGGATTTACCCACATTGGGTTTGCCGACGATCGTGACAAACCCAAATTTGTGCTGGCTGCTTGAATCCTTCTCTGTTGGCATGCTGTTCCTTGGTTTTACCTAGGCAAGTGTGTTGGTCGCCTTTGAGTTCTTACGCACCCCGTAACGCCTTAAAAAGGGGGGGCTAAGAGTTGAAGTATGTATCTAAAATTTCCTTCGCGGCCATTTGTTCGGCCATGCGCCTAGATTTAGCCGTCGCTTTGGCTGTGTAGGGTAGTTCGTCGAGAGTGCACTCAATAGTAAAAAGTTGTGCGTGGTGCTGACCTTGTGTGTTTACGACGGAATAGCTTGGTAGTGGATAACCTAGTTTTTGCATCATCTCTTGTAGGCGGCTCTTAGGGTCTTTCAGCGACTTGAGCTCGCTTGTTTGATTCAGTAGAAATTCGAAATGCGTATGAATGAAACGCTCGGCGGCGGCAAATCCAGCATCTAAATAAAGAGCTCCGATAATGCTCTCAACCGAATCAGCGAGAATAGAGTCTCGGTCAAACCCGCCACTTTTGAGTTCGCCCTCACCCAAAATAAGATAATCACCCAATTTTAGAGTTCGCGCTACCGCGGCGAGAGCCTCGCGCCGCACTAAACTTGAGCGCATCCGACTCAGCTTGCCCTCACTCAACTCATCAAACTGATTAAACAGCCATTCGGCTATCACGAACCCCAAAATGCTGTCGCCCAGAAACTCCATTCGCTCGTAATTTCGCGAACTCTTAGAGCGGTGCGTCAGCGCAAGCTGTAATAAATCGGGATCCTGAAAGGAATGTCCGAGTGCTCGCATAAGGCGCGCTAATCGATCCATGGTGTCACTCGGTATCTCATTGAACAATTCGCAATTTGAGGCCACTCATTCTGGGACCTCGCATCTTAGAGTTGAGTTAGTACGCAAGCAGGCCTGCATTATTTTGTTCGCGCTCGAGTGCGCCCACGTAGCATCAGGCGCGAGCTTGGTATACCCCCCTTACCGCAGCTCAGTGCTAAAGGGTCACTCTAACTCGCGCTGTACTCGATTGTTGAACTTAATCAACAAAAATATGTTGGCAAATATTGGCACTTCTTGCTGATAATTGGTTTCAACAATAAAGTGTTCTCGCGAACGCTGAATCTTTAAGTCACGCTTATAGTCCAAGGTTTTGTGCGAACCATCAAGGTACAGTTGCTGCTGCAAATTGCGCACGACCTGTGCTCGGGTCGCGCGCTTCAAGTCAACGTCTTCCAGACTACGCTCCATCGAATTTTTGATGCTCGCATTTACTGCGTATACTGGAACCAGCTGCATCACAATATACGACGTGAAAATGGCTAATGACGCAATAAACAGCATACTCCAAAACGTCCATCCGGCCTGTTTATGGAAAACTTTAAACGAATGCTTAGGCATATTCAGTCTCTAGTGATGATCTCAATCAGAACTTTATCAAAGGACCAGTATTCCGCCAAATTAATATAAGACTAGCCGTTAAAAAAAGTTTCCCAACGAGTGGTTTTCTCCCAGCTCACTGAGCGCTGACTGCACCCGGTTCGCTGCCCTGATCAGCGCTCACAATCTCGGCAGAAATGCGTGTGCCTAAACGCGACCAATTAAATCCACCGCCATTCGCTCTGCCATCGTAATGCATCCACACAAAAAACGCCTTACCGATTATATTTTGCTCTGGCACAGTGCCCCAAACGCGACTATCGGCACTGTTATCGCGATTGTCCCCCATCATAAAATAATGTCCTTCAGGCACGGTAAATGAACGCCGCTGCAAATTAAATACCGAACGTTGCGAGAAAATGGGCGAAAATTTGGCAAAGCCTTCTTGCCGGGGCAAATATTGAACTTTTTGTTCATGCACAGAGTCAGCCACCGGCGTGTACTCCCCTGCCTCTTCAGTACTGACCTGTTCGCCATTCACAAACAGTGAGCGGCCGATCACATCAACCTGATCTCCAGGCAAGCCGACTAGGCGCTTGATATAACTGGTTTGGTTATCGACGGGATAGCGAAAAACCACAATATCGCCCCGCTCTGGCTCATTGATTTCGAGCACTTGCGTATACACGATGGGCAGCCGCAGACCGTAGGTAAACTTATTAACCAGAATAAAGTCCCCAATCTGCAAAGTGGGCAGCATTGAGCCTGATGGAATTCTGAATGGCTCTGCAACAAAGCCCCGCAATAGAAAGACAATGGCAAAAACTGGGAAAAGCGATCGCGCCCAATCGAGGTACCAAGGAACGTCTGAACGCTGACCCAACGAGGGGAAAACCCAACGGCACACAAGGATAGTCACAAGGCACACGAAGGTTAAACCAAATAAAATTTGTTCAAATAGCATGCTGCGTTAATCTCCCGTCGTTTTGAGTACGGCTAAAAATGCTTCTTGCGGGATCTCTACGGAGCCAATCTGCTTCATGCGTTTTTTGCCTTCTTTTTGCTTTTCTAATAATTTGCGTTTTCTGGATAAGTCGCCGCCATAGCACTTGGCCGTAACGTTTTTCCGCAGCGCTTTAACCGTCTCGCGCGCGATCACTTTGGAGCCTATCGCAGCTTGAATCGCCACATCGAACATCTGACGTGGAATTAATTCACGCATTCGCTTAACGAGCTCGCGACCTTTGTAAACTGATTGCTCACGGTGTACCAAAATCGCTAATGGATCGACGCTTTCGCCATTAATCAATACATCTACTTTCACCATGTCGGAGTTACGATACTCCTTAATACTGTAATCCAGCGAGGCATAACCGCGACTCACAGACTTAAGGCGATCAAAAAAGTCCATAACAACCTCATTCAGTGGCAATTCAAAATGCAGCATAACTTGGCGACCCAAGTACTGGATATTTTTTTGAATGCCACGCTTTTCAATGCAAAGCGTAATCACAGCACCAATGTATTCTGCTGGCATGAGCATATTGGCGTCGATAATCGGCTCTTTAATTCCCTCAATTTTCGACAAGTCAGGCAGATCTGACGGATTATCCACCGAGATTTCTTCACCGCTTTTAAGCAGCACTTTATACACTACGGTCGGTGCCGTAGTAATAAGATCCATATCGTATTCGCGCTCGAGCCGTTCTTGCACAATCTCCATATGCAACATACCAAGAAAACCGCAGCGAAATCCCAAGCCAAGCGCATCTGAAACTTCTGGCTCGTATACAAGGGAAGCGTCATTCAAGCGGAGCTTCCCTAACGCATCTCTAAATGAGTCGTAATCGGCTGAATTGATTGGATAGAGTCCGGCAAATACTCTCGGTTGTACCTCTTTAAAGCCCGGTAAAGGTCGTTCGTCGCCGTGCTTTGCCAAGGTAATCGTATCACCTACTTTAGCACCAGTGATGTCCTTGACGCCGGATATTAAATACCCTACCTCGCCCACTAGAAGCTGTTCACGCGATTGACGTTTGGGTGTGAATACGCCCAAGTCGTCAACGGGGCATTCTGCGCCTGTTGACAGCATTTTTATTTTGTCGCGCTTCGTGATTTTACCTTGCACGATGCGAATAAGTGACACTACCCCCAAATAGTTATCGAACCAAGAATCCATGATTAGCGCCGACAACGGGGCGTTCAGGTCGCCTTTGGGTGCGGGCAAATCAGTCACGATCTGCTCTAGTAGTGCCTCGACCCCTAAACCCGTTTTGGCGCTGACGTGTAAAGCTCGTGAACAATCAATCCCTACCACTTCTTCAATTTCGTGACTCACCCGCTCAACATCGGCCGCCGGCAAATCAATTTTATTCAGTACTGGTAATACTTCCAAACCCAAATCAACCGCTGTATAACAATTGGCAACCGTTTGCGCTTCGACACCTTGCGAGGCATCCACCACCAATAAGGCACCCTCGCAGGCCGTTAGCGAACGCGACACCTCGTAAGAAAAATCCACATGACCGGGAGTGTCGATCATATTCAACTGGTAAGTAACGCCATCTTTTGCAACGAAATTGAGCGCCACACTCTGCGCTTTAATCGTGATGCCCCGTTCCCGCTCGATGTCCATGGAGTCGAGTACTTGCTCGGCCATCTCGCGCTCTGACAACGCACCGCACACCCCAATAAACCGGTCAGCCAAGGTAGATTTACCGTGATCAATGTGAGCAATAATCGAAAAATTGCGAATCTTGGAAATATCGTGAGACATGCTAGCTGGGCCAACCTACAGTTAATGGGTGCTGAATAACGAACAATGACTAATTCTGGACTCAAATTGGTTTGAGCGCGCTTTACGTCTGCGCGAAGGCGCAGTACACCACTTAATCCATATGGTTTATTCGCCCAGTTTCAAACAACGGCGAAGTTTACCAAAGTGCTAGTGCAAACACGATGTATAAATGCCTAGTTAAACAATCAATTATGCGCATATTCGCGACATCGAACCACATCAATGCTTGCTATACTCGGGACGACCGCAGACCGTTCTAACTCCTAAGCGCACGCAATCTTATGGCTAGCAATAAGCATTTTTCAGACGTCTTAATCATCGGTGGCGGAGTCGCTGGATTGAGTTTGGCTCTTCGTTTAGCCGAAGACAATTTATCCATCACCATTTTATCTAAGAGCGAATTAACCGAGGGCTCGAGTTTATACGCGCAAGGTGGCATAGCCGCCGTACTCGACGACGAAGATAGCTACGAGGCGCATATCCAAGACACCCATATTGCTGGTGCTAATCTGTGCAAAGACCGCACGGTGCGCAAAGTGGTTGAAGGCGCGCCAAGGGCCATCAAATGGCTTATCGAGAAAGGCGTGCAATTTACTGCGAGCGAAGGCCCTGAATACGATGGACAAGACGGCACGTATCATCTGACCCAAGAAGGGGGACATTCGCATCGACGGGTCATTCACGCTAAAGACGCTACGGGTCGTGAAGTAGAGACCACACTCGAACAGCATGTACGCAATTTGCCGCAGGTTGAGATTTTTGAAAGCCACATCGCCATCGACCTTATCACTTCTGAAAAACTTCTAACCACCAAAAGTTCTCGCTGCTTTGGCGCCTATGCACTGGATATCGACGCACAAAAAGTCAAAACATTTGGCGCCCGTGCCGTGGTGTTGTGCACCGGTGGCGCGTCTAAAGCGTATCTCTATTCCACCAACCCCGACACTTCAACTGGCGATGGGATTGCCATGGCGTGGCGTGCGGGGTGTCGGATCGCCAACATGGAGTTCGTACAATTTCATCCCACCTGTTTATTTCATCCTTACGCCAAAGGGTCGCTAATTTCTGAGGCGGTGCGCGGCGAAGGGGGACTATTAAAGTTACCCAATGGGGAACGCTTTATGGATGCACACCATCCGCAAGCTGAGCTCGCACCGCGCGACATTGTGGCCCGCGCAATTGACTACGAAATGAAAAAGGGTGGCTTTGACTCGGTGTACTTGGATATTAGCCATAAGCCCAAAGATTTTATTCTGGAGCACTTTCCGAACATTGCAGCTAACTGCGAAAAATTTGGCTACGACATCACAACTGGCCCCATACCCGTGGTGCCTGCAGCACATTACACCTGTGGTGGGATTTTAACGGACACTAAGGGCCGTACAGATTTAAAGCGCCTATACGCGGTGGGTGAGTCAAGTTGTACAGGTTTGCATGGCGCTAATCGGCTGGCCAGTAATTCGCTGTTAGAGTGTTTAGTCATCGCCAAAAGTACTGCCAAAGACATTCGTAAACGCTTTCGCAAAGAGGACATCGCCATGCCCGAACTGCCCGACTGGGACGAAAGCCAAGTAAGCAACCCAGACGAACAAATTGTGGTTTCACATAATTGGGACGAATTGAGGCGTTTTATGTGGGATTATGTCGGCATTGTACGGACGGACAATCGCCTCAAGCGCGCGCGCAATCGAGTGCAATTACTGCAGGACGAGATAATAGAGTACTACAGCAACTTTCGCGTTAATAACGACTTAATAGAGTTGCGTAACCTGGCCACCGTTGCTGAGCTCACGATTGAGTGCGCGCTTAATCGCAAAGAAAGTCGGGGTTTACATTACACATTGGATTATCCTGAAACGCGCCCATTAGCATTGGACAATATTCTAACCCCCAATAATTTTGCCGCACATCCGCCTATCCGCGAGTGGTTTAGCTAAACCCGCCTCATTTAACCTTTGACCAAGCCAGTTTAAAGATGCAAGACCCGCTGTCACGAATCGATCTAAACCTCTTAGTTGCGCTACAAGTGTTAATGCAAGAACGCAATGTAACTCGGGCAGCCGAACGACTGTTTGTGACGCAGCCTGCCATGAGCAAGACACTTAACCGGTTACGCAAACTGCTTGAGGATGATCTATTCATCCGGTCCTCGCATGGCTTAACGCCTACCGCCAAGACGATGGACTTGGAAGCACCTGTCAATAAAATACTGGCGCAACTCACAGAACTTATTGTAAGTAATCAGGAGTTTGACCCCGCCAATACGGCTGCGACTATTTCGCTCGCAACATTGGGAACGTCCGCCAGCGTAGGTCTGCCTCGCTTTATCGACACGCTGCGACAAACCGCGCCGAAAGTGATGCTCATAAGCCAACATATAGACGATAAATGGCAGGAGCGTTTGCGTTCTGGCAGCCTGGACTTTGCCATCGTGGCCCGTAAAACATTTGACGATGATATGCTGACGCGCCGTTTGATGAGCATCAAACCCGTGCTCTACATGCGCAACGACCACCCTCTAGCCAAGGTAGAGCACATTACCCTGGAACAACGCCGACAATATCAACACATGGCGGTGTACTTCCCCAACTTTGAGACCACTAAAGAGGATATCCGCAAACTATTTGCGTCATTTGGCATCTTGTCGAATGTGCCTTTTTTAAGCACCAACTTATTGATTTGTTTGGAAACATTGCGCGAAACCGACATGCTAATGATCGCCTCGGATCGCCTCATGGACGCCAAACTAGTGAGCGAAAACTTTGTGAGCAAACCGCTCGAGGATCTGATTAACCTAAAGATCGACGCCCTCTCACTAGTGCAACATATCCGCACCAAAAATTCGCCGCTGCATTCATTTTTGGCTGACATGATCGTCAAATCCTTCGACGAAACCAGTCAATCGCAAACCAAGGGCTAAACCCATGGTTTTACCATCAAGACCTACACGGCCATTTGCAAACTAACTGGCCTAGGCTATCCTCTATAGCCCCGCCTGTCGTTTTAAGAGCACGATGATGTCCCGCAAATCCGATCGCGTGCAGTCAGTACGACTAAACAACCAATCCATGATCAGCGGGTCTTGCTCTTCTAACAGTGCTTGAAATGCGAGCTTTTGCTCCCCACTTAACTCTGGATAGTCGGTTTCCAGAAAGCGACCAAAAATCACGTCCAGCTCGCGTACGCCGCGCCGACACCGCCACACCAATTGTTTGGGGTGCAGCGCTTCTGGTACCTCAGTGTGCATCAATCTAAACCGTGCTCAGCGCGATGGCAAAGGCTAAGTCGCGCTGCACATGCACACTAAACTGAGCGCTCAGCGATTAATTTTTTTATTTCGCTAATCGCTTTGCCCGGATTTAAGCCTTTCGGGCAGGTATTGGTACAATTCATAATGGTATGGCAGCGGTACAACTTGAACGGATCCTCAAGCTCGTCTAAACGCTCGCCCGTCGCCTCATCGCGACTGTCGGCCAACCAGCGATACGCTTGCAACAAAATTGCAGGGCCCAAATACTTGTCACTGTTCCACCAATAACTGGGGCAAGCAGTAGAACAACACGCGCACAAAATGCATTCGTATAGCCCATCCAGTTTTTCGCGCTCTTCCTTCGACTGCAATCGCTCGGCCGACAGCGAAACGGGCGTTTTAGTTTTAAGCCAGGGCTCTACCGAAGCATATTGTGCGTAGAAGTGTGTCATATCAGGCACTAAGTCCTTAATGACAGACATATGCGGTAGCGGATACACTTTAACATCGCGGCTGCCACACTCCTCAATCGGCTTTGTGCATGCAAGCGTGTTAGTACCGTCGATATTCATTGAGCAGGAACCACAGATGCCCTCGCGGCAAGAGCGCCGAAACGTAAGGCTTGGGTCGATCTCATTTTTAATCTTCAACAAAGCATCCAACACCATCGGACCACAATTGTCCATATCGATATCGTATGTGTCCGTATGTGGATTCTCGTCGTCATCCGGCGACCATCGATAGACTTTAAATGTCTTAACATTAGTCGCACTTTCTGGCGCAGGATAATGTTTGCCCGATTTAATTTTGGAATTTTTGGGTAAGGAAAATTCAGCCATGGTACGTCCCTTGAGCTTTAGTTGAATGGTTTCTTGCCTAAGTTTGTAGATCCCGCAGAAACTCAGTCGGGATCCCAAGGATTGGCACTTTCTATCGTCGCAACGTTAATAGGTACGAGGTTTCGGTTTAATGTACTCTACGTCATCGGTCATCGTGTAAGCGTGCACAGGCCGATAATCAATTTTGGATTTATGTGCTTTATCGCTCCATGCCAGCGTATGTTTCATCCAGTTTTCGTCGTCACGGTCTGGCTTATCATCGCGCGCGTGAGCTCCACGGCTCTCGTCACGGTTGGCCGCGGAATCCATCGTCACTACAGCCTGCGCCAAAAGGTTTTCCAACTCTAAGGTCTCGATTAGATCAGTATTCCAAATCAAACCACGATCCTTGATGCCAACATCTGCAAACGAAGCTGCAGTCGCTGCCATTTTTGTAACACCTTCGCGCATTGACTCTCCCGTTCTAAACACCGCGCAATGCGTTTGCATTGTGCGCTGCATTTCTAGACGAATCTCAGAGGTGTGACGAGAGCCCGAGGAATGCCGCAGTCTATCCAAGCGCGCTATGGAGGCCTCACCGGCGTCCTTCGCTAAACTTGGAATAGGCGCCGCGGGGTCAACCGTTTCTTTGGCCCGCAAAGCGGCCGCACGACCAAATACGATCAGATCAAGTAACGAGTTCGAACCGAGACGATTTGCACCGTGCACAGATACGCAGGCGGCCTCGCCAATGGCCATCAAGCCTGGCACGACTGCGTCTGGGTTACCGTCTTTCAGCGTAACCACTTCGCCGTGGTAATTAGTGGGTATGCCCCCCATGTTGTAATGGACTGTCGGTAGGACCGGAATCGGATCTTTACTCACATCCACGCCCGCAAAAATCTTGGCTGATTCAGAAATGCCCGGCAACCGCTCTTCTAACAAGGCTGCGCCTAAGTGCTCTAGGTGCAAATAAATATGATCCGCATCAGGCCCCACACCGCGACCTTCGTTAATTTCAATCGTCATTGAGCGGCTAACCACATCCCGAGAGGCTAGATCCTTTGCGTTCGGCGCGTAGCGCTCCATAAAGCGCTCTCCTTCAGAGTTGGTAAGATATCCGCCTTCACCACGTGCGCCCTCAGTAATTAAACAACCCGCTCCATAAATGCCGGTCGGATGAAACTGCACAAACTCCATATCCTGCAATGGCAACCCTGCACGCAATACCATGGCATTGCCATCACCCGTGCAGGTATGTGCCGACGTACAAGAAAAATAGGCTCGCCCATAACCACCGGTCGCGAGCACCACTTGCTTAGCGCGGTATCGATGTATAAAGCCAGTGGCCATATCAATGGCGATAACGCCACGACATTCACCGTCTTCCATAATTAAATCGAGCGCAAAAAATTCGATAAAAAACTGCGCTTCATGCTTAAGAGCTTGCTGATACAAAGTATGCAAAATAGCGTGCCCTGTACGATCTGCGGCCGCGCAGGTGCGCAAGGCTTGCCCTTCACCATAATGAGTGGTCATGCCACCAAAGGCCCGCTGGTATATCTTGCCTTCCTCGGTTCTTGAGAATGGCACTCCATAGTGCTCCAACTCATAGACCGCGGCCGGCGCATTGCGACACATGTACTCAATAGAGTCTTGATCGCCGAGCCAATCTGAGCCTTTGACCGTGTCATACATGTGAAAGCGCCAGTCGTCCTCGCCCATATTGCCGAGCGCCGCACTCATGCCACCCTGTGCCGCTACCGTATGGCTTCGGGTAGGGAATACTTTAGTTAAGCAAGCCGTAGACAGCCCAGCCGCCGCCATACCAAAGGTCGCACGCAATCCAGCGCCACCCGCACCCACTACCACCACATCAAAGGAGTGGTCAATAATTTTGTAATCGCCAGTCACGCGCTAGCCTCCAAGAACTACTATTAAAACAGAAATGACGGACATGACCGCCATTAAGACTGAGGCAAATTTCACGACCAACAAGAGCGTTAAATTTAACCACTTCGTATGAATATAATCTTCTATAACGACTTGCACGCCGGTTTGCGCATGAAACAGCATGGCCACTAAAAAGAGGATCATGAGAGTTGCGTTAAGCGGTTGAGCCAGCCATGCCGATGCAGCTTGATGGTCTAGGCCAATAATCACTAGCACCGAGTAAACAAACCAGAGTGACAGTGGGATTAGAGCGAGGGCCGAAACCCGTTGCCACCACCAGTGCGAAAAGCCATGTTTGGCTGAGCCGAGGCCGACGGCCTTAGCTAAGGGGCTCCGTAGACTCATAACCACCCTCCTGTTCTTTGCAGAGCAACCAATACAACGGCTGCCGTTAGAGCAAACGACACGACTAACACGATCATGCCTGACCGATACACTTGCGCGATTTCCAAGCCTGCACCAATATCCCAAAACAGGTGACGAATGCCGTTACACAAATGGTAATTAGCCGCAAAACACCAACCCAACAAAACGAGTTGCGCGAACGGATTAGCGAGCAGCATTTGCAATTGTCCATAAGATTCCTGGCCGCTTGCAAGTGCACCAAGCCACACTACGATCAAGATACTGCCCAAGGCGAGAAACACGCCCGTGGCGCGGTGCAGGATAGACAAAATCGACGTCAATTGCGGTCGATAAACCTGCAAATGTGGCGACAAGGGACGAGCTTTGTGCATAGATGACATAATCTAAGTTTCCTAAAAATGGCGCTAACTCAACGAAACAACGGGATCAAGAGTGTACAGTGGATTGCTGCGACAACTCTATTGACCGGTCCATCAACTGGGTAAGTAAACAAATGCAAAAACGCGAACAGAGACACTGAACAGACATGTCGGTGTGTGCCGATCGCATCGAATGGCCCCATTTGTATTCGGTTTAACGTGTAAATGGGGTGAATGTACGACTGCTTTGTATTTTAACCGCTTAGCACAAGACTGGTAACGAGTATTTAACAACGCGTTACGAATATCCACGATTAGTAGCAAACGACATAATGACTCACTGCCCTTTCGGCAACGACCGAGATGGGAGTCCGCTGACTACGCGCTGACTATCGCTCCCTGACGACGCAAAAGATTCACCGCCACTCGATGATGACGTTAAAAATCATAGCAACGACCCTTGGCTTCCCAATCACCGTAACGCGTCGGTTCTAGACCTCGCGGCCCACCGATCTCCTTAATCGCTGCCACTGTAACTACCGATGAACTACTTTCGCTAAGCTGTTCGGTCGCACGGATGCTTCCCTCCTGCAGCGATTGTCCAGAGCGCTCGCTGGCATTGGGAGCCACGTCTTCTAGACTGACAGTACCGGCTTCCGCGTTCTCGTTTGCATTCATTATCTGTTCCTCTTTTAAATGCACGTCGCGTGCTCCTAAATCTGGTTTATATTGCTGTATTGCGTTCCACCGATTGGTCCGGTTGGTAGGCCAATCGACAAACGATTGTTCCTACTTACGTTAATGCGTAAAGTCATGTTGATGGGTAGCCGCCTTTTTAACCGTTAGATGTTACCACGTGAAATTGATGCGCCATTGACACTTGTAGGCATGACGAAAAGAGGTGGTTTACACTAGAGCGTAGAATTGAGTCTTTATAGTGCGACGCAGCCAAGGCTTATAAAAGCATCGCCACTCACACTGAAAATTATTTTTCCTCACCCCCCCCTGAATGTCAATTGCGACAACGAACATGCCAAGCACAACACAACTAAAAGTAATAAAAGTCAGTGGCGCAGACGCCGCTGCATTTCTGCAAGGCCAGCTCACCAACGATATTAATCAGTTAGCTGGTTGTTGGCAGTTTTTTGGGTACTGCTCACCAAAGGGTCGACTTTTGAGCAGCGGCTTTTTATGGCGCGACACAGACAACTTTTATTTGGCCATGCACGCTGAGATTGTCACCAACATCCTCGCGAGATTGCGCATGTATGTGCTGCGCAGCAAAGTTGAACTCGCCGAGCTAACTTTGGCCGCTGTTATCGAGCTTGGCAATAGTGAATTTGGGGTGTACGACTTCAAGAATGGGGAGCATATTTTGCGCTGCCGCAAACATATCATCCGCTTAACCCTCGCAAACCCAAGTGATGCACCCAACCCAGAGCACAAGCCAATGAGTGAGCTGTGGGACGACTTGCTAGTGAGCGAAGGTCTGCCACTCATATCACCCCTCATAACTGAGGAGTTTGTGCCACAAATGGTTAACCTCGAACTGCTCGGGGGAGTGAGCTTTAAAAAGGGTTGCTACACAGGCCAAGAGATTGTGGCACGCATGCATTATTTGGGTAAGTTAAAACAACGCATGGTGCGCTTGGCGGTTTCCGCTGACAGTCCTGAACAACTCAAACAAATTCTGGTTGGGGCCAAGCTCACGCCAGTAGATTCAGCATCGGATGGGCAACGAGTAGCGGCCAAGTATGACCAACCGCAGATCACCGCCGCAGACTCAACGGCAAGACCCGAAGCGACAAACTCAGAGTCAGTAGAGCCAATAGCAGGACAGATCATCGCAGTGAGCGGTGCTCGCTCGTTCGCGCTCGCCGTTATTCGCACCGCTTACCTCGCCCAAGACCTTGAGTTAGTGGGCGTACCCGCCGTAAGACTAAAGCCAGCCGACCTACCCTATTCAATGCCCGAACTCAAAGAGCTTGAGCGGCAAGAGTGAGGGACGCAAGCACAGCAAGTTAGCTTAAAAACCGCCACTCCTAGCAAAGGCATCACCCCCTCAAAACACGTCATTCCCGCGCATCGCTGCATGGACGCAGCGAGTAGTGCAACGCAGGAGCAGTTGCCGAGGCGGGAATCCAAGCTTGCCCACAAACGGCTTACTACCTGAATTCCCTAACTAAACGTATTGCACTTCTGTATATCGCCCGTTCGCATACCTTGAGTGAACCAATAGGTACGTTCCTTTGAGCTGCCATGCGTAAATGCCTCACGTTGAACCGAGCGTCCCGCGTTACGCATAATTTGATCATCGCCAACGGCCGCAGCCGCATTTAACCCTTCTTCCACATCACCCTCTTCCAAAATCGCGCTGCGCTTTTCCGTATGGTTAATCCAGACTCCCGCCAAACAATCAGCCTGTAACTCCAACTTTACACTGAGCGCATTCGCCTGCGCTTTAGAACTGCGCATTTGTCTTTCACGGACTTGGGTCGCCACTCCCACGAGGTTTTGCACATGGTGCCCTACTTCATGGGCAATTACATAAGCAAAAGCAAAATCGCCTGGCGCGCCCATTTGTTGAAGTTGCTCGAGAAAACTCAAATCAATATAAATCTGGTAATCACCGGGACAATAAAAAGGCCCTGATTGCGCCGAGGCAGTGCCACACGCCGATTGCACCATCCCACTAAACAAAACCAGTTTTGGCGCCTGATATTGTCGCCCCATTTGCGCAAAAACTTTGCCCCATGTATCTTCTGTCTCAGCCAGGATGGTGCGCACGAACTGCGAAGCCTCATCATTTTGTGGTGCTTGTTGCGACTCGGATTGCGGCGCAGGGGACAAGCCACCTTGAATAAGCGGTGCGACAATGTTTTGCACATCAGGACCAAAAAACAATCCCACCAAAATAATAAGTAACACTGCGCCACCGCCCGCACTTCGCCCCGTAATGCGACGCCCGCCTCGGCGATCCACCACATTGTCACTTTGTCTTCGTCCTCGCCAACGCATCTTCGGTCTCCGTTTCGTTTATTTGATCTCTATATTCGACTCGCAAACCAACCATCAATTGGCTTGAAGTGTGTGCTTATTATAAACCTTGTAGTATCAGCTCAAGCGCGCAACCATTTTCTAAGCAGTTAGAGCTTTTCCAAGGCTTGAACCACCTCGACAACCGCGTCAGTGACGTCGGCCGCGTTTATGCTGTCGCCTTCTAGAATGCGTAGCGCCTTGCTCGCAGCCGAATGGAGTTCAGTATAACCATACATCCCTGAGGAGCCTGCTAGTTTGTGTAAAGCACCCTGCAGCTCAGCGTGTCGTTGACTCTGCTCCCTCTGACCGCCTTGATACGCATCGCTTAGCGCCAACAAAAGGGCTTTTTTATCGCCACTACTGGCGCGATAACGCAAGCCCAATTCTTCTATCACAGAGTCACTCATACAAACAAGCTTCAAGCTCTGGATACATTTTCTGGGTTAGACGCATGAGGGCTGTAACGCAAACTCCTTAGCCAGAGCGACCACATCATTGACTGCCACGGGCTTTAAGAGATAACCGTCGTATTGCAACTGTTCAGAACCGCGCGATTCAAACTCTTGTTGCGAGGCGCTCATCATCACAATGGGTTTGGTATATCCTTCTTTACGCAGCTTAGCCGCCACTTCAAACCCATCTTCAATCGGCAGTACTACGTCCATCAAGACTAAGTCAAATGAGTCGCTGTTGATCGCTTGCACGGCAGTCAGCCCATTAGCCGCCCGATGCACTGTAAAACCACGTTCAACCAACAGCGCTTCAAGCATAACGGCAATATCATCATCATCTTCAACCATCAGCAAACGACAGCTAAGTGATTCCAAATGCTGCGCCTGAGCGTGGTATTGAGCGCCTTCGCTTGCTAGGGACAGTGGTAATTTAAGCTTGACGGTAGTGCCCTTCTTAACTTTGGAACTAAGCACAAGCTCACCACCCATCAAATCGACGATACCACTAGTGATGGTAACCCCCAATCCTGTACCGAGCCGCTGTTGATGCGACGCTTGCCAAAAAGGTTCGCGCACCATGGCCAGTTCCTGGGCATTCATACCAATACCAGAGTCCTGTACAGTGATGACTAGCTCTTGATCTAAGTAATCTGCACTAAGCTTAACAAAGCCGTGGTCAGTAAACTTGATGGCGTTTCCGACTAAATTGATCAAACACTGCGTTAGACGGCTAGCATCAGCCATAAGCCAACAATCTTGCAACTCCGTGGAGCCGTTCAGCTGTGTGATAAACTGCAGGTGTTTTTGACTGGACTGAGGCGTCATCAGCAACTCGATATCTTCGAGCAGCGTCTTGATATTAACGGGCTGATAGTGCAACCGCAGCTGCTCACTCTGTCCCTTGCCATGATCAAGCAAGTTCTCGATCAAGCTCAACAAATGCCGACCCGAGCGCTGAATTCCCAACACCCATTGCCGCGTTTGATGTATTGATATCTGCGGAGAGCCTTCAGCGGGTAAAGAGCCTTCAGCGGGTAAAGAGCCTTCAGCCGATAAAGAGCCTTCAGCAGATAGAGAGCCTTCAGCAGATAGAAAGCCCTCAGCCGTCAGCGCTTTAGTGACTAACTCGCTATAACCTAAGATCGACACAAGTGGGGTTCTAAATTCATGGGCCACTCCCGCTAGGAAGGCTGTTTGTAACCTCGAAGCCTGTTCTAGGGCATGCGTCTTTCGCTCCAAATCGCGCAGCAAGGCTTGCTTTTCAAGCACCAAGAGTTCGTTATCGTTGGCGATTTGTTGAAGTGCCTTTTGTTGCGCAAGGGATTCTGAGGCATCAGTCATTAAGAGATAGAGTCTACTTTCCAAGCGCACGGTGTGCAGCGCCATCGGCAATCCCTGAACATTTTCAACGATGGGCCAGCGAATCTGTGACGCAAAATCCAAACCCACCATGCAATCCACGGCTTCATCCAACCGCTCGCCAAGCGGGGGGGCGATACCTAAAAACAATTCACAATTGGGAGAGGCTTCACAGATTCTAAACTGCTCGTCTACCGCGAGATAAGCGAGCTTGCTGTCCTCGTTGATATGCTCCGCCAGCAAATGCATCAATCTAGGATCCATTGCCGTGTGAATCATTGAGGTCATACTCATTACAGCATCGCAGTAAAACAGTCCAAAACGCCCTCGCCCGTTTTTGCGCTAGTAGCCATAAACGGAATGTGCAATGGCGCAAAAGCCGCTTGAAGGGTTTGGTCGACTTGCCAATCGGGCAGATCACGTTTGTTAATCGCACACACAAAACGGATATCGCCTACTTTTTTCGTCACCGCGGCATGTATTTCAATCAATGCCTCTTGGCTCGATGTTCTACAGCCATCGGCCACATAGATGACTCCCGCAGCGCCGGCTAAATAACTCAGATTGATCGGCGACAGGCTGTCTCGCCCCGCTAAATCCCAAATTACCAACTTCGTGTCATCTATTACCATGGTGTCAATCTTAACGCCAACCGTGGTCAAATATTTTTCCGAGAAGACATTGTTTACAAACTTTTGCGTTAGGCTCGTTTTGCCAACAGCAAAGTCGCCTACCAAACATATCTTCTTTTTGTGAAGCGGGTTACTCAAGCGAATTATCCTCCGCGCTCTCGGACGGCTCCAACACCTCCGATTTAACCAATTTGACCCAAACACTGTTCGCAAAATAGCGGGACAATTCGGAACGTTGCTCCTCGTTAAAGTCTCCTTCAATCAGCTGTACATTCAATCCATCCACTGCACGCTGCACTAATCGCGCGCTCGCCAAGGTCTCGACCGAAAAGTTTTCGACCAATGTTTGACGCACACTCTCTTGGGATATTTCCAAACCGCTAAGCGACAGCCGACCATCTCGATCTAGGGCAATCAAGGCGCTCGTATATTGCTCGGCCCATTCCAACGGGACCACACCAAGTAATCTAAGTTCTTGGTTATGCTGCACTATCTGAACACCTGCCGGCGGACGCAAGCGTTGCATAAATCGGTTTATTTCCACTTCAGGCTCAAGCGAAATGTAGGGCTGCGTCTTAAATACAACACGCGCATCATCAACGCCGATGGCGGCCAACTGCGCCACAGGTAACTGCACTTGCGGGTCGCGCAAACCAAACACTGCATAGTAATCATCCACGCGTTGGATGTCCGTTACCAAAAGCCCGGGTTGTGCCGCGAACACCGCGCGCACGGCATTAAATTCGAGTTTGGCGGAAACAAGATGAAAAACACCATAGCCGCATAAACCCAAGAACAGCAATAGAGCTAAGGTCGTGCTCGCACCTATCGAGAACGTTTTATCGGCCTGTTTAACCTGCGACTGCAGAATGGGCTCTAAGTAAGTTCCCACACCCTGCAATTGCAGGGCTCCCGCCGTAACCTCACTTAACTCGTGAGCATACGCCACGCGGATTCGATCCAACGCATCGTACAGATCGTCTTTTAACGACTCGGGCGCGTCGCCGAAGATAACGCAGGCCAACATCAACTGCGGCCCATGCGCCACCCACACGTTGCGCTCGCCAACTTTAAGATCGGTCAGACGATCATCTTGATCATTAGCGAACGAATCGTGCACAAAACTTTCGATTGCCGAGAACATGGCGCCCACCGCGTCACTATCCAGAGAATGCGCGGAGGGGTCAGAAAGTTGTTTGATTAAGATACCGGTTTCGCGTTCGATTAAATAAATATGTTCAACCCGAAATACCAAGGATTTAAGTAGCGCCAGCTCGGCATAGGGTATACCGGTGGTCAGCGACTTAATACGCATGGCGATTCCCGACGCCGTAGTGGTTGACTCAAGTGTGCGTTGAATCGTTGCTACCAAGGAACTCATCGCTTGTGCAATCGCTTTACGGATCGCAGGCGCTAGCACGGGATACAGGATATCGCCGTAAAATTTTGGCTCCTTAGCAATAGAACGCTTTAACCCCGTAGACACGGGCTCAGCCAATGCGTTCGCCAAAGCTTGATCATTCCCCGAACGCAGATCAAGAGCCGCAGGAAGTATTGCTGCAAGCTCTGTGGGCGTGACGCCCGGCGCGTTCATATGTTTCTCGAGCTGTGCCTTTAGCTGCTTAAGTTCTGCTCGATCTGCTGACAACAGCAGCGTTCGCAGCTGCTCGAGTTGCTCAAGTTGTTCGGTTTGATTGAGCTGGTCCGACTGATTCATCACCACCACCTAACGTACTAACCCATTAACCGTCGATATCATTCTGCTACTCACGAGCGGTCTTGACTAAGTTTAAGCGCCAGCTCGTTTAGCCATACAGCTAAACTTTGCTTACTCAATTTGCTCTCACCGAGATTGCGGTCAAGTAGCGCTATCTCTTGCGCGATTTGCTGCTGAGCCTCGTCAAGTGCCACATGCAGTGCATTAATGCGATCCATACTCTCAATTTCGAGCTCGCTCAATGTGTGGCGTAGGTTTTGATCCAACGCGCTGACCTCTCCTTCGATATGCTCGATCACTACAGTGCGTTGCGCGACTTCCCCACTCAACCGCTCATCAAGCGCAGCAAATCGTTCGTCTATGCGGTCACTCAAGTTTTGCGCCTGAGACTCTATATGGCGCTCAAGAGCCTTGAAACGGGCCTCAAAAGCCTGCACGTTTTTGCCGAACAAAATTTCACGAACTTTCTCAATATCGCCGAGGCCAGGGGTAATGATCTCGGCGCTTTTAGGTTCGGAATATTTATCGTAATCTTGCATCACATTAATCCTAGTTTAAGTTTCTATCCCAGTGTTAAGAGGGACATCAACGGGGGCTTCAAT
>CAYOXK010000048.1:0-20459 GCA_964407915.1 uncultured Gammaproteobacteria bacterium | reverse complement strand
GGTATAACGCGCGATTATTAAAAAAACTACGCCGCGGGGATTATTCAATACGCGACGAACTCGATCTGCACGGCCTTGTAACGGCGGCAGCTAAACAAGCCACGCACGCATTTATTAATGAATGCGCGCTAGCCCGCGTGAGCGCGGTACGAATCGTGCACGGCAAAGGACGCAACTCGGTGGGCCGCCAACCTGTATTAAAGAACATGCTCATTGGTTGGCTAGCGAAAAATCAACATGTTGTCGCCGTGGTGTCGGCGCCCGCTAACGATGGCGGCACCGGCGCGGTTTACGTTTTACTCGGTGGCACCAAGCGCGCGTCGAGCATCGACTAAGCGAGAATATTTACTCCGGTAATATGACGCAAAGCACTAGCGAGCAAGGTATTGATTCACTGTATCGCTGAAAAGCTTGATATTGTGTTCATGCTTAGCCAGTAACAGTTCGTCAATGGCGCCCGCGTTGACCCCTTCTTGAATTTGTTCCGACGCCCACATGTCCTCGCTGTGATAAGTCGTTTGATCGAGTACTGCAAGCGTTTTGTCATAGTGCGCCGTGGCGGCATCGGTGGTCGGCATTGCGGGCACTAAGAGCATATGCCGCCAAGTGCAGTGACCCACCTCTTCACCGGGCTGCATAATGATGATGGTGTAGCTCGTTGGGTGCGCAATCATGCACACGTTGGGAAAGATAATATTGGTCGGCGTGATGTAGTCAGCCAAGGTCACCTGGCCTAAGTCTGCATCGAGCAAATCAAGCACGTTTTTACGCGGAACAAACGAGCGGATATGCGGTGGAAAAATCTCACTAATCGCAATATTTTCGATAAAAAACTCAGCGATCGAGTTTTTATGCAAAGTACCAATATGATAGGACTCTAAAAAGGCATAAAGCGGCAATTTCCAGTCAGCTCGCAGATTACGCGTCTGGTCATAGTATACGCTGTATGAACCAAGATCTAATGCGCCCAATTCATCGCACAATGGCCCCAAATACACCGCAACATCATCGCTCTGTGCCGCGCTGGCTTGCACTGGCTTATTCGTCGGCTGCGCAGACGAGTCAAGGGTTAACCACAAAAAGCCAAATGCTTCCTGCAACTGCAATTCACGCAGGCTTTTCTGTTGTTTATCTAGACCAGGAAATAAGTCTGCGCGCGGCACTCCAACGAGCGCACCCTGTAGATCATAAGTCCATGCATGATAAGGACAACTGAAGCGAGCTTTGCAACCGCTCCGGGACTGCTCTAACTTGGTGCCCCGATGTTGGCAGTAATTTAGAAAGGCATGGGCTTGGCCTTGCGCATCACGGGTTAATAAGACGGATTTACCATAGAGTTCTTTTACAAGGTAGGCACCTTTACCCTGCAGTTGTGAACTGTGCGCCACTATTTGCGGCAGTGATTCAAATAGCTTGATCTCGTCGATGCGCCGCTGTGGGTTACGCAATTCATCGGCGTCGAGCACGGCGGTGGTCTCAGCTTGATCACCGCTGCCGATTTGAACCTTTTGAATGAGCTCGGCGATTTGCCGACTATAAAAACTTGCTTTCATAAACCAAGTGTACCGTAATTAATGCTTGGCTGTGCGAACGCACGCCTGCAACGATCTGGAGTAATAATGCGCCAAACAATATGGACAAACAATATGGACAAACTTTGTGGACTATGGAGCTATCAATCCATGCGCGACAAGCATTAATGGTAAACTTTTGTACCAGAGCTAATCAATACTTACCCAACTGTGAAAAGAGACTCTCAACCAACCAAACAACCCAAGCACAAGCCTACACTCGGCGGCCTAACCGAGCGCGCAAAACTTCTGCCAGACTTACTCGGCGAGGTAATTCTTGAACAAGAAGACGAGGCCATATTCGCGGCCGTGGAAGCACTAAGGCAGGGCTTTATAGAGCAACGCAAGCAACCGGATCAAGGTAAACTCGAGCAACTGCTCAAACTGATCGATGAGCTAGACGAGGTTGCAACCGAACGCGTGATCCATGCGTTTAGCACCTTCTTTCACTTAGCCAATATCAGCGAGGAGCTCGAGGCGCACACACAGCGTCACATGCTGGAAGAGAATGAGCAAACTTGGGCCAATTCGTTCGAAGAGACTTTCTCGCAGCTACAAGCCCAAGGCGCGTCGTTGCAAGAAGTTTTAACCTTGCTAGAAAAAATTAATTACTACCCTACTTTCACCGCGCACCCAACCGAAGCAAAAAGCCCCCTTGTACTGGAAGCTCTACAGCGCATTCAACAGGAGTACAAACTCAGTAGCGCGAGTGCGAGTTCCACCTCAGAACGGTCGCAATCTCGACATCGCCTTAAAGCGATGATTCAGATATTTTGGAAGACCGATGCGGTGCGGGCACAGAAGCCCACGGTGTTTGACGAGGTCGATAATGCCGTTTACTACTTCAAACAAAGCATATTCGCGGCCCTGCCGAATATTTACCGTGCGCTTGAGAGCGCACTCAAGAAAGTATTTTCAGAGGCCCGCGGTCAACAACTGGATATCCCTAAGCTCGTTCAATTTGGTACTTGGGTAGGTGGTGACCGCGATGGCAATCCATTCGTAACGGCACAAATCACGCGCAAAGCGTTGTGGATGCAACACATCGCTATTCTCGACGAATACATTGCGCGCGTGACCCATCTCGCTAACTTGCTCACGCACAGCGCCGAGCAGGTAACGCTCTCAAACGAGCTGCAGCAAGCGATTCGATCTGATCGAACTGTATTCGAAAAATTCTTTAACCCTAGTAGCGTCAACGAGCCCTATCGCCAGCGATTGGAATTCATCGCCCTGCGTTTGCGGCGTACTAAAGCCCATGCACAGCGCCAATTAGAGGGCAAAGCTTCGGAACGCAACGCCCTGTGCTACGTAAATCAACAGTCACTACGTCGCGACCTAGAGCTTATAAAGCACTCTTTGGCATCGCACGGCGAGGCTAATTTGGCCCGTGGTAGCTTGCGCGATTTAATCGTATTGCTCGACTGTTTTGGATTTAATCTGGCGCGCATGGACATTCGCCAAGAGTCTACCTTGCACTCGCAAGCGATTGCCGAAATGGCGCGCAATGCGGCGGAACCGACCGATTATCTGGCCATGTCCGAACCGGAACGACAAGCGTGGCTGACCAAACAACTACTCAGTCCCACCAAGCTCAACTTCGACCGCAGTCAAATTACGCTGCAAAGTGCCGAAGTGTTGGACGTGTTCACGCTTATGCGGCAAATGCATAAAGAAATATCGTCTAAATGCTTCGGTAGTTACATAATTTCAATGACCCACGAAGCAAGCCATCTGCTTGAGGTGGCCGTGCTCGCCAAACAAGCCGACCTGATTGAGGACCACGCGGGACGCTTGCGCAGTCATATCCACATTGCTCCGTTGTTTGAGACCGTCAAAGACCTTGAGCATGCCGAGCCCACCTTAGAAGCGCTGTTCAGTAACCGCAGTTACCGTCAATTACTGGAATACAACCACAATACTCAAGAAGTAATGTTGGGCTATTCGGATTCGTGTAAAGACGGGGGCATATTGGCCTCTAGTTGGAACTTGTATAAAGCACAGCAGCACATAGTGAGTATTACCGACCGACACGCTTTGGGCTGCCTGATGTTCCACGGTCGCGGTGGTACGATCGGCCGCGGTGGTGGACCTACGCACGAATCTATTCTCAGCCAACCGCGTGGCTCAGTACGAGGTCAAATAAAATTCACGGAACAAGGCGAAGTCTTGTCGTTTAAATATAATTTCAGAGAAACGGCCGAGTATGAATTAACGGTAGGGCTCACAGGGCTCATCAAAGCCAGTGTGCATTCAGAGCTACAGAAAGAGCCGGCCGAATACACGCAAATGATGGAGCGATTAGTTAGCGTGGGCGAGCGCGAATTCCGCGATTTGACCGACGACAATTTGGGCACCATGCGTTACTTTTACGAAACCACGCCTTCGCAAGAGATAGGTCTGTTGAACATTGGGTCGCGTCCATCGCATCGCAAAAAGCAGGACTACAGCAAGAGTTCGATTCGCGCGATCGGCTGGGTCTTTGGTTGGTCACAGTCTCGGCAAAATATTCCAGGCTGGTACGGGTTAGGCTGCGCACTTAAGACGGCAATCGACGATGGCGGGCTAAGCACTTTACAAGCAATGGTGGCTGACTGGCGATACTTTCGAAACTTTATCTCTAACTCACAGATGGTTGTACTCAAAACCGATCAAACAGTGGCGAAACATTACAGCGGCCTGTGCTCCGACGCAGAACTCGGTAGCCAAACATATACGCGCATGAGTGACGAATATATCCGCGCCATCAAAACTATTCAGCAGGTTACTGGAGAGACCGAAATGATGGCTGATTACCCTGTTATCGGCCAATCCATTCGGTGGCGTAATGCGTATTTGGATCCGCTCAACTATATTCAAATTAATTTACTCAAACGACTCAATAACAGCCCTAATCGACTTGAATCTCGATGGTTAAAACCCACATTGAGTAGCATCAATGGGATCGCGACTGGTCTCAGAAACACTGGCTAATTTTTTAAAGGCATCTGCATGTCGACATCTCCGTTGCGATTGACCATTGCACAAAAAATTACGCGCTCGCCTGTCTTCGAAAACGCGATTCTAGGTCTGATACTTTTCACTGCGCTAATTATTGGTATCGAGGCATTTCCGCAGTGGATGACACCCGCACGCGAACAACTGTTCGCAACCCTGCATCGGCTAATTTTAGCGGCCTTTATAGTCGAAGCCGCGATTAAGATCGCCGCGCAAATGCCGCGCCCTTGGAATTATTTTCGCAGCGGGTGGAACTGCTTTGATTTTCTCTTGATTGTGGTCTCGCTCTTACCGATCGCCAGCGACGTTGCTTTGCTGGGTCGCGTATTACGCTTGCTGCGAGTCTTGCGTTTGATTAATGCCTTTCCAGAGTTGCGCTTAATCGTCGAAACTCTACTCAGGTCCATCCCATCGATGCTCAACATCACCATCTTGATGGGCGTCTTGTTTTTTGTGTATGCCGTACTCGGGTTTCATTTATTTCACGCGCATGATCCCGAACATTGGCGCGACTTAAGTTACGCCATTCTGACCCTGTTTCGCATTGTGACGCTGGAGGACTGGACTGACGTAATGTACACGGCAATGGAAATGTCGCCGTTTTATGCGGCGTACTTCGTCAGTTTTGTAATATTAGGTACTTTCGTGGTAGTTAATTTATTCATCGCGGTGGTCATCAATAACCTAGACGAAGCCAAGCTCGCTAATCTGCATGCGCTGGAGTCACCCGACACTCATCAACAGTTGTTACAAGCGTTGCAGAGCACTAAAGCAAGCTTGCAGGAGCTAGAACGCAAACTTCACACGTTTAAAAGCGTGGATAAGCCCTAGCACTACCTGCTGGTCGAGGTAAAAGCCGGTTATCGATACCGATAGCCTGCACCTCGCGTTAGCTCATTTTGGACATCATGCGTAAGCTGAAAAACTTCATCAAGCGCACCATGATGGCCCATGGCCAAGCCGGTACAAAGTAGTTAGCACCTTCTTTCTCAACGGCTCTTAAAATAGCTTTACAGCCTGTTTCGGTGTCGACCATAAATGGCGTGTTTTGTACTTTTTCATTGATCTCGCTGCGAATAAAGCCTGGGTGGATTGTGGTCACTTTAATTGGCGTATCCAGCAGGTCGATGCGAATACCTTCGGTAAGGGAACTCACCGCCGCTTTCGTGGCCGCATAGACCGTCATCGCACGTCGAAACCCACGCACGGCACTGATCGAAGAAATCATCACTAAGTGCCCAGCGTTGCGCGCTCTAAAGTGCTCAACGGCCGCTTCGCACTGCGCAATGGCCGATACAAAATTGGTGATGGCCGTTTGCTTGTTCGCATGAAAGTAACCCGTGCCAATCGATGCGCCTTTACCCATGCCTGCATTTACGATCACTCGGTCAAGATGCCCTAGATCATCAATAAATTGCTTAAACACGGTAAACACTTGATCGTGATTATTCACGTCGAGCTCGCGTATCGACACTGTGATATCAGGATTAATGCGCAAGCAATCTGCTTTAAGTTGCTCTAATCGCTCTAAGCGTCGCGCGCACAACGCCAAGTTGCGACCCTGCGCGGCATACAACTTAGCCATCATCTCGCCCAGCCCAGAGCTCGCACCCGTTATTAAAATATTTTGTCTATTCATAGTAATGATCCTTTGGTTGTCCTAAAAGCTGGCTGCAATGACGTAAAGTCACTGAGCTTGCAGGCTCACACACCCGCAGCCAACGCTAAACTGTATTTCACTTATAGGTGATTAGTCGTCTTTTATCCAATTGTTCAAAATGCACATGCTCATTAAGTGTGGCAACGAAGAGGCGATCGCGCGTTACGACCAACTTCGTGACGGCGCAGTTCATGAGTGTCCAATTCAGTTGCATCATTCGCTCACTCGGCACGCCAAGTAATGCTTGGGCGATCACTGCAATGACCCCGCCCGAGGTAAATACCGCGATATCGTGGTAGGGAGTCACGGGTTCGGGTTCGCGCATTACGCGCAACACAGAATCCAGCGCACTGTGAATGCGGCTCTGATACGCCTCCCACGTTTCGACATACTCGTCATCGTAGTCGCCACTCATCCAGCGCTGCATCGCCGCATTAAACGATTCCTCAAGTGCGACTTTGGGCTCAGACTGCTTTTTGATGAAGTGATTAATAGACTCCGCAGACGCGAAATCTGGCCCGAGCCCCTGCAAAATGTCAGCGTGATCGTATTCATTCCACCGCGCGTCTTGCCACCTCTTATAAGGCTCAAACGCGATGTGCTCACCAACCTCCAAGGAACTCGCGACTCGTGCGGCCGAGGCTTGTGTAAATTCATCTAGGCACGCTTCGGCTGTTTGTTGTTGGCGTTGCATCGTGCCACTGAGCACGCCCGCAAACCCAGCGATACGCAGCGACAGTGCGCGCCCGAGCACCTGCGCTTGTTCAAGCCCGAGCGCCGACAGTTGATCGTAATCACGTTGGCCAAACGACGCTTGCCCATGCCGAATTAAATAAATACTCGCCATACCTCACCGCTCACCGATTGCGTATCTCATTCGAACAACATTTCAACCAAGGTACACTATTAGGCACGCATGGCGCGGCGACAGCGGTACATCAGATAATGCACCATAATCCACATCGTCTTAAAATTGGGATTACGGGTTTGTTTGTGATAGTAGCGATAGTAAATTTGCTGCACGATGCCAGCTAATCGAAACAGTCCATACACCTCGTAAAAGCGCATATCTTGTGCAGCGTAACCGGTACGATCCAAATAATAGCGAACAACCTCTTTACGGCTGAGCATACCCTTCATGTGCGTGGGTTGGCGTCGCATATAGTGTGCAAACCGATCATCGCCAGCCTCAGTCCAATACGCAAGGCTATTACCCAAATCCATCAAGGGGTCGCCCAGAGTGGCCAGTTCCCAATCAAGCACTCCAATCACTTCGGTAGGCCGGTCGGCACTCAACACCACATTATCAAAACGAAAATCGTTATGGGTAAGACAAATAATTTCTTTGCTTGGCAGGTTGGCTTCTAACCACCGCATCACCGATCTCCCTCCTGGCACATTCCAAGTTTTGGCATCTTGATAGCGTTTAATCCACCCTGAAATTTGCCGCTGCGCATAACCCTCCCCTTTCGCCAAGTGGGCGAGCCCTGCCGATTGGTAGTCAACTTGGTGTAGCTCAATCAAGCTATCTAATACGTTTGTGCATAACTGACGAACCTCACTTTCTTGCAGCGTAATACCGGCGGGCATGGTTTTGCGCGGAATAATACCCGTTAGTTTTTCCATCACATAAAATTCGGAGCCAATGATGGACTCATCCGCTGAATGGGCAAGCATGCTTGGCACATAACGATAGACGGGTTTTAAGGCTGCCTGCAGACGGTGTTCGCGCCCCATATCGTGTGCGCCTTTGGCTTTAGTTCCTTGCGGTGCTCTACGCAGGACCACTTCGCGATTTGCATACGCCAAACAATAAGTCCAGTTAGAGGCTCCGCCTGAATATTGTGCGACGCTAGGTGTGCCTTCTAAGGCCGGAATTTGTGCTTTAAGCCATGGGTCTAAGCGACTTAGATCCAGCTCTTCGCCAGGGCGTACTTGAGCGGCTCGATCAAGAAATGGTTTTGTCATAACGTTTGCTTCTCATGCTATTTCGAGGGCCCGCACGTGCACAAAGGGTGAGCACAGGGGGCACCGATTTATTTTGCCAAGGCCTCCAATTGCTTTTTAACCCTTTTAAGATACCACCGGCTGGGCAAAAGCCGCTTCATGCGATACGCCCAACGGCCGGCTTTGTGCGTTACGATCATAAACTCGCGTGCCGCATTCGCCTCCATAATATAGTCTGCTACCTCGTCAGCGCTGACCGCTGAGCCACCCACCAACTTATTCACTAATGTGCGCATTTACTCCTGATCGGTACGCAAGGAATGATGCAAATTAGTGGCAAAAAAGGAGGGGCAGGCGACGGACACATGAATGTTCTCAGGCGCAAGTTCAAAGTGCAGTCCTTCGGCAAAGGCTATGAGGCCGGCTTTGCTGACATTGTAGCTACCCATTCGTCCAACCGGAGTAATCCCAGCTTGCGAGGCAATGTTAACGATCGACCGATGATAAGCATTCGAGCGTCTGAGCAACGGTAACATAGCCTGGGTCACTCGAACTTGGCCAAGCAAGTTAATGTCAATCGCCCACTGCCATTGCTCCATTGATTCCGACTCAAGTGAGCCAGCTGTCGCGACACCCGCATTGTTGATCAGCACATCGAGAGACTGCCAATGGTCATTGAGCGTAGTGGCTAAGCGCTGCACGCTCGCCGGTAAAGCAACATCGCACTCCTGAAAAAATGCGGTACCTTGCGCCTCATCAATTAGGTCAACCGTGGCATTACCAGCCAACACATCGCGATCGGCCACGCATACATCACAGCCCTGCGCGGCGTACTTTAAAGCGAGCGCTCTGCCCAATCCTGAACCGGCGCCTGTTATTAAGATATTTTTCATGAGGTTACTTTAGCGCAATCGCGGAAATTTGAAGGGGTCTTTTAAAAATAGGGAAAATTAGTTTAGCCAATTGACCGCAGATTCAACCCATGATGAGTGCGCTTTGTGGTGCGCGACAGAGTTGGCAGACTCACCCATAAAGGGTTCGCTGAGTTGCGTGTGGGCAAACGCCGCATGGCGACTGTTTTGCGCAATCAGTGCGGGAATATCTGGCAGTCCTAACCGCTCCAACAATTGTTGTTTATAGCGTTTCGGGGTGTGTTCGAGGGCAACGCCCTCTAGTCCTAACAACCGTTCATATATTTGCAGAGTCCGCCAATGCTGCATACCACTTAATGCTCCGGTAGCGACGTCGGCGTCTAACCGCTGCTCGACCAGAGCGGCATAATTTAAATCGGTGGGCACCGTCGCAGAGGTTTTAAGCAGATGAGCCGCCGTAAAAAACTCAAAATGCATAAGCCCGCCGGGCTGCAATTTGCTATTGAACACCGTATTGTTCGAAGCACTAATGCGGTGTGCGTGAATTCGTTGCCACATTGCCTGCACGTCACCGTTAAGTTGGCGCTGATCGCGCGCGCGCGTTAGCAATGTGGCTTTAAGGTCATCCACGGCCGTGGCGACTCGCGATCCAGCCAAAATGGGGCGTGCAAACATAAAGGCGAGATGCTCCCAAGTGTGTGCTCTAGTAAGATGATGTGTCACTAGACTTGCAACGCTCACGGTAGGCGCACCCGACCGACCCGACGGGCGTAACCGGGTGTCTAGATCGTACACAACGCCTTCGCGCATTCGGCTCGCTATGGCCGTTTGCAAGCGACTCACAAAATGCGTGGCGTTCGCCAGTTGTTCTTGCTCTTCATCAAACACGAACACCAAATCAAGGTCGGACATTGGAGCCATAGTCCGCAGGCCTAGCTTGCCCAGTGCAATGATGCTCACCGGCGCTTGGTCCAATTCAAGTTCCTCGCACACCAACTTCACAGCACACTGCAATGCTCGCTCGGCCAGCACCGTCAACCCCGCCTGAAAATCCGCTACGCTGATTTGCGCTTGTAAAAATTGCCAGTAAATTTGATACAAATGCTCATTCACAAAGCGCCTAAGACTGTCTAGTTGCGCGTCATAACTGAGCTGTGCGAGTACATCGTCAGGATTGGGTAGATCTTGCGGATAGCGCCACACACTTTCTAAATAGCTATCGATAATGTGCGGGGACTGCTCAAGCAGAATCGTCATCGCCGGCGAATCGCGCAGCGGCGTGATCACGGTCTCGAGCAACTCAGGTGACTGTGCCAACAAACGAAAATACTGCTCGCCCCTGGGCAATCTACGAAAATAATCATGTAATCTCACGAGCGTGGCTTCGCAGTCCTCGGGACTCAAATTACGTTCACGCAAATAGCGCGAAAGTCCCAGCGTTAATGGCCGCAAGTGCGAGCGCGCTTCGAGCGACACTCCATAGGCGTGATAGCCCGACTCCCAGATTTCAATAATTTCATCACTGCGCGAACTCAAGTTTTCGGGCCACACGATGGGTTCGCTTTGCTGATTTTCTTGGCTCGCAAATAGCTCGCTAAACACGGCATTAACACCCTGCCGGTACATCTTTAGCTCGGCACTGAATGCAGACCAATCGCTTATCTGTAAAAGTAACTCCAAATTATGTTGCGCGGATTCGTCGATGGGCATTAGATGCGTATGCGCGTTATCGAGAAGCTGCAAGCCGTTTTCAAGCCGCCTGAGAAAGTAATACGCTTTACGGAGCAACTGTGCGTTGCCGGCGCTGATCAACTCTGCCGCTTCAAGTACCTGCAAGGCATTGAGCGTATTAGTCGTTTGCAAGGTCGGTTTGCGCCCGCCCCATATGAGCTGCATAGCATTCACCACAAACTCGATTTCGCGAATACCCCCGCTGCCGAGTTTCACATTAAATCCTGCGACATCGGTCTGAATAGGCTCGTGCCAACGACGCTCACTACGCAAACTGGGGTGTTCCAGATTTATGCGATGCTTAATCTCAGCCAGCTCGTCGAGTGAACGGTAATCTAAATTTTGTCGCCAAATAAACGGGTGCAAGTTCTGCAGAAATTCACCAGCGGTCAATAAATCACCGGCCACGGGACGTGCTTTGAGCAACGCCAAACGATGCCACGGCGAAGCTCGGTAAAAGTAGTATTGATGCGCCGCCGGCACCGACATGGCTAAAGTGTTGGCCGAAGCATTTGGACGTAAACGCCAATCAATGCGCCAAATAAACTCCAAGCTGCCCGACCGCGACAGTGCTTTCGTCAAGGTCTGCAGAACTTGTTGCGCAATAAAAGCAATACCGAGAGAGCTCGGCACCGCAAACCGCTCTGGGTCAAAAAACGCGATTAAGTCGACATCGCTCGAAAAATTAAGATCTTGGCCACCTAGCTTACCTAAACCCAAAACAAATAATCCGCGCAAGGGGGTGTCGAGAAGATTATGCAGTGCTCGATGCTTACCGGCTACGTGCCGCCAAGCTACCTGCAGCGCTGCATGAAGACTCGCATCAGCAAACTCACTCCAGAGCCAGCCGCGTTCCTCATGGGAAAAATGCTGCTTGAGCTCCAACTCTGCCCACAGCACGGTGTAGTCATTTTTAATTTTACTGATCGCCTGTTCAAACTCTTCTAGGTTGGAGTTGGCGAGCGCCACGGTGTCCGCGCGCAAGGCATCAAGCCGTTGCCGAATGAGCTCAGGCTCCGTTTGCACGCAGCTAAAACCCTTACGGTGCAGGCGCGTTAAGTACGCGGAGGCGGTTGTCATGCGCGCAGATCTAACTAAACAACGTTGATTTTAGACATCGGCCTGTGGCGCAGCAGACTTCGCTCGCCGTTGATATTTGAGTTCGGCATACCAGCAACTGGTCAGTATGCTTAAACCAGCTTGCTCGGCCCACGCAAAGCCCGCTTCGACAAGTAATTCGGCTAAGCCTTGCCCGCGCTGTGAGTCTGGAACAAAGGTTCTCACAAAATCAACGCTGCCCGCTGCAGTGTCAACGCTATACCGCAGTAGTGCTCGCTCATCGCCCTCTAAGTCTATAAAGAATTCTTGCGCTGCTTGATCATGTTGCACCACGTGCGCGTTGGGGGAAGTGGTTGCCATTATTAAGTCTCCAATAGGTTATAAGTGGGGTCGCCTTCAGCGTACCAGAAAGCCGCCTTGTGCATAACCTGCACGAAATATTCGGCAGACAAATTTGTCTTCAACCATTGCTGCAACCTCGCTGGAGCCTGTGCTGCAAAGCGCGACTGATCCACCAAGCTACACTGTCTAACAAATGGCAGAATAGCCCAGTCAATAAGCGACGGTGAGGCATTGAGTAACCCGATGCTGCCTGTAGAAGCAACCAATAAATGTTGGTCTAGGGTCTCGAGCAGCGGGTGTAATTTATTCCAATAATCATGCTGGGATTGCTCGGGAAAGCGATCAAAGTATTTGTAGCGATCGAGCCAATACTTAAACTCGGTGTCGTTGGCCAACACCAATGGGTGCTCCAATTCTTGTGCATTCAGGCAATCTTCAGTTTGCGATTCGCACTGGCGCGTTGCCCAGCGCATGATGTCTAGGCTTTCATCAATCACCGTCCCATTGGGTAAACATAACACTGGCACCGTCGCTTTGTCAGACACCGCGAGTAGCGCCGACGGCTTACGGGCCAACTTAACTTCGCGCACTTCGCAATTGCAGCGGCCGATGACCAGAGCTAGACGCGCGCGAATGGCATAGGGGCAACGACGAAAACTGTACAGAATGGGCGAAGACACGGAATTAATTGGGGGCGTTAACGAGTACGACGATACCCGTCTTAGCGCGGAAACCCAAACAGCCCCTTCTCGATAATGCTGTTAACCGTGCTCGGAGGTAGCGACTGCTCCCAAGCACCGCGACCTTTGGGTATTTGACCCACAATCTCACGGGCTGAAACACTGAGATTAGCTACGTTCATAATCTCGGCGCCGACCATCGCTTTATTATGAATAAGATGCTGGAGCAAAAACTTTAAATCGGGGCTTACATCAACAGTATCTAAGGTAATCAATTTACCCTGCTTGATAGTGGGATAAACATATACGTTGGTGTTGTCTGAAAAGAGCTTACCAAAGGCTTCCAGAATGCCGCCCTCTAACCCGGCGTAATACTCTTCCGCAAACAGGTAATCAAAATCCAGCACACTGAGCATAATGCCAATTCTATTGGGAGTGTAACGACGTATCCACGAGCGCAGCCTAAAGAAGCGCAAGTAATCTGAGATGAGCACCGAAAACCCTAAATCATTGAGGAGATCAACGCGTGCCAAAAAATCCGAATCCGCGTCTGAGCTCGGCGCGCTCAGCTCGTTCATAGTAATTTCTGCGATCACTAGCACGTTGCTTTCGTCAACGGCCTCTTCAACCGAAAATTGCTTAATGGCCGCCGCTTGCATATCTAAATGCACTTTGGTGGGCGGCTTAAACGAACCGCGTATTACGATGGGATCGCGTTTACGTAAAGCGGAGGCCGGTACAATTGAACTCCCGACGCTGTCGAACATAACGGCTCGACAATGCCAGCTGCGGATCAGATGTAAATTCATGAGCCGATTTTCAACCTGCTCAAAGCCATGCCCCGAAAAGTGCACTAAATCGATTTCAATGCGTTTGTCTTGACCCATACCATCTTGCAAAGACTCGATGATTTTCTTGGGGTTATCGGCATAGTGATAAGCCGCATGCACCAGGTTTACGCCCAGCACCCCAAGCGCTTCCGACTGTTGCCAGTTGGTTTCGTCGAGCATGCGCACATGCAGCACAATTTCGGCCGGAGGTTCGTTTGGATTAAGTTGACGCCGCACACCGATCCAACCATGGCACTCGTGCTTTTGACTATAACTGCGCGCAGTCACGGTAGCGGCATACGCAAAAAAGCGCGACTCTACTTTACGCTCACCATATAAGCGGTTGAGCAATAGATCGTATTCTGTCCTCAGCATTTGCTGACACCGCTCTCGACTTACGTACTGCCCTACCTTGCCATAGATATCGTCCGACACTTTCATGTCGTAGGCCGACATAGTCTTGGCAATACTGCCCGCCGCCGCGCCTGCTGCAAAAAATTGTCGCGCGGTCTCTTGACCCGCGCCAATCTCTACCACCGTACCGTAAATGGTATTGTCGAGATTTAACTCAAGGGCTTTTTCTTGCGTAATCTTGCGATTTCGGCGGCGTTCGAGAATGATTTCTTGCATATCAACAGGGGGAAAATAAAACTTTATTGAAGGCGCATTGCAGCCGCCTAAATGGGCGTGATGGCGAAACGGTTAGGACATTGTTTGTAGTAACACCACCGCATGCGCAGCGATGCCCTCTTCGCGACCACAAAAGCCGAGTTGTTCAGTAGTCGTTGCCTTAATATTAACTTGAGTAGTGCGGGTATTTAAGTCGTGCGCGATATTGTTCCGCATGCTGTCTAAATACGGGGCTAATTTAGGCGCTTGTGCAACGATCGTAACGTCTAGATTGCTGATAGCGTAGCCCGCCTCGGTCATTTTACCAGCCACCGTCCGCACTAATTCGCGGCTGTCTATACCCTTCCAACGAGCGTCAGTATCCGGAAAATGCTGTCCAATATCGCCCAGGGCTAGGGCACCTAAAATTGCATCGCAGAGCGCGTGCAAAACTACGTCGGCATCAGAATGTCCGAGCAGGCCATGGGTATGCGCTATCGTGACCCCGCCCAACACCAAAGCGCGTTCAGGCACGAGGCGATGCACATCATAGCCGTGCCCTATGCGCATAGCGCTACCGTCTCGCTCTGCTTTGTCAAAGTGCTTGTCTGGGCTGGGCTTTTAATCATCATCTTCGTCGTCATCGCCCGACACGACATCGACCACGGCGGAGCCTACTTTAAACGGAATTTTGGCAACTTCGATAGCGGTATCCACCACGACCCCAACCGCCGTGCCAATGCAGCCACTTAAGACCAAACACAGCAGTAAAACTGGCCATATTCTCAGTGTGTTTTTCATACTTATTGAGTTCAACCGAGTCGTGTTCCAACACCTGTGTACGATAGCATGACTGCGCGGTGCTGAACACAGAGCCGTTTATTTCAACAGTCGAATCTAGAGCAAGAATTGCTCAGCGATCAGTAAATCGTGAGCCGTCGTAATTTTGATATTATTCACCGACCCCTTTACCAACTTAGGCCGAAATCCAGCGTGCTCTAGTGCTGACGATTCATCCGTGATCGCAAAGCCCTGTTCGATCGCATCACTGAGCGCTGCTTTAAGCACACCATAACGAAACATCTGGGGCGTTAACGCATGCCAAATTTCGTCGCGTTTAAGGGTGGATACTACGCGTTCGTCTTGGGCGATCTTAAGCGTGTCCCGAGCAGGTACCGCAAGTAAGCCACCAATGGGGTCGTCCACAAGGCTGTCGTACAACAACCGCAAATCGTCACTTTCTACACAGGGTCGCGCTGCATCGTGCACCAACACCCAATCTTGTTCGTCAGCGCGGCCGTTTAACGCAAACAGTCCATTAAGTACGCTTTGCGCGCGACTCGTCCCGCCCACGGTAAACACAATTTGTTGGCGATGCAAACACTCCGCCAACACTTGATTATGCTCGACTAAACGACGCGCCGTTGTGTCTTGTTCAGGCACACAGACCACTAGTGCGGCTAATTCAATATTGCTCAACAACACTTCGATGCTGTGTTCGAGTACGGTCTTGTCAGCAATTCGCAAGTATTGCTTGGGCGTGTTGTTCTGCATACGCGTACCTGCACCTGCCGCCGGCAACACCGCCCACACTTTACTGGGCGGCGACATAGGCTTCGAGCCGGTGGATCAGGCGTTCTACAAACAGATCTGAGATTGCGCCATCGTTGTTAATCACTACATCGGCCACCGCTGGATACAGTGCTTTACGTTCTTGGTACAAGCCCTGCAACGGTAAGCGTGCTGGCTTTACTAAACCACGCATGTCGTTAACACTCACACGCCGCAACATCGTAGCAAGACTGATATTAAGGTAAACACGAACGCCTATTTCGCCCAGGTGCTGCATCGCCTTGGCGCTATAAACAGCACTGCCCCCGGTTGAGATGATTGTGTTAGTACAGGTCAAGGTCGAAAGTATGGTTTCTTCAACACGCAAAAAGTATGGCAAGCCGCGCAGATTAACAATATTTTGGATCTGTAGCTGGGTGACCTGCTCAAGCAAATGATCGGTGTCTAAAAACGCCATACCAAGCTTCTTGGCCAAGCGTTTGCCCACCGTACTTTTGCCCGAACCCGGCATACCGATCAGCACGATATTGCTGCGTTTACCAGAACGAGACGACCGCAAAAATTCAGCCATTGCCACGTGTCCTTGCTCTATCGAGTCCAACATGATTCTAACCTGATTAATTTAAACCAATGCTAGTTGGTCGTTTCAGCCGACTTTAAACTGTCTGCGGGGATGCGCGAATCAGTCACCCAGTCTAAATGCATGCTGTCACTTTCAAAGGAATTGCCATCCTTGTCCACAAAAAAGCGTCCAAACGCCACCGAATTCTTAACGATACTTGCGGCACCAATCCGTGTGTACTCAAAAATAATGCTTTTAGAGATGCGTGCGCCCTCGCGAATATAGCAACCATGGCCAATCCAAGTTGGCCCCATAATCATCGCCCCGCCCTCGACCGTAGTGCCAGAGCCTATGTAAACCGGACCCTGAATTTCACAGTTGTCCCAATCGACATTGGTATTCAAACCCACCCACACGCCGGGCCTAATTTGAGTGCCAGGCATGGGAATGGTGCGCAGCTCGCCTTGCATAATTTTTTGATTCGCTTCCCAATAATCGCTTATCCGACCGATATCCACCCAGTTGAACGGTAAATCGATGGAATGAAAAGGTAAGCCCTTGGCCACGATTTGAGGGAACAGATCGCCTCCAATATCATATTGCTGGCCCGAGGGAATAAGATCAATCACTTCGGGTTCGAAGATATAGATTCCCGTATTCACTTTATTGGACAGCGCTTCTTCAACGGCAGGTTTTTCTTGAAACGAAATTATTTGGCCTTTTTCATTGCTCACTACAACACCATAAGAGCTCACGTCCTCCGGCTCAACGGCATGGGTACAAATACTGGCGACAGCTCCACTCTTCCAATGTTCGCGCACGGCTTTAGTAAGATCTAAGTCGATCAGCGCATCACCGCATACAACCAAAAATGTGTCGTCAAAAAAACCGCCAAAATCCTGAATTCGCTTGATGCCACCGGCCGACCCAAGCGCCATAGATTTGATCTCGCCATCAGCTATATATCCTTCAAACGAGTAGCCAATTTCAACCCCAAAGCGCTCACCATTGCCAAAGTAACTTTCGATTTTTTCTGGCAAATGGCTAACGTTAATCATAATCTCGTTAAAACCATGCCGGGCAAGCTCCTCCACGATGTATTCCATTACCGGTTTACCGATAATTGGAATCATCGGCTTGGGCATTTCATTGGTGAGCGGACGAACACGCGTTCCACGTCCCGCCGCCAAAATCATCGCTTTCATGTATTCTTCCTTGACGCATGGAGCGCCACTGCATTGAGTGGCGCTATTATAGAGACTTGCCCAACTTTTTGAAGCCTTTCGCTACTAACTCGCCGATTCGGTCACCGCATTGCCGTGACCGTAATGCGGTTTAGTGAGGCTTAGACTTAGTAAAGGTCATACCATTATCAGACACGTCCACGCGGACTAGCTCGCCCGCCGCAAACTCGCCCGCCAACAATTTTTGCGCTAAAGGGTTCTCCAGCAGTTGTTGAATCGTCCGCTTGAGCGGTCTGGCACCATAGACTGGGTCGTAGCCCGCTTCGGCCACTCGGTCGAGCGCCGCCGGAGTCACTTCTAAATAGATGTCTTGATCGGCTAGACGTTGGCGCAAGATGTCGATCTGAATATCCGCAATCGCGCGCAATTCACTGCGACCAAGCGCGTGAAACACCACAATCTCGTCCACCCGATTGATAAACTCAGGGCGGAAATGAGCCGTGACACGTTGCATTACTTGGTCTTTCATTTGCGCGTAATTGCCTTGCGGGTCCTCAGTTGCTTGAATTGCCTCGGATCCTAAGTTAGAAGTCATGATGATGACACAATTTTTAAAGTCAACCGTACGCCCCTGACCGTCAGTCAGACGGCCATCATCAAGCACCTGCAGCAGAATATTAAAAACATCGGCATGGGCTTTTTCAACTTCGTCTAGCAAAATTACCGAGTAAGGCTTGCGGCGCACCGCTTCGGTTAGGTAGCCGCCTTCTTCGTATCCCACATATCCAGGAGGCGCGCCAATCAGGCGGGCTACCGAATGCTTTTCCATAAACTCTGACATGTCGATTCGCACGAGCGCTTTTTCTGTATCGAACATAAATTCAGCCAAAGCTTTTGTTAGTTCCGTTTTACCAACCCCAGTTGGACCTAAGAACAAAAACGAACCTGACGGTCGGTTGGGATCAGACAGTCCGGCACGCGAACGTCGGATAGCATCGGCCACCGCAGTAATCGCTTTGTCTTGGGCTATCACGCGGGTATGCAGATAAGACTCCATCTCCAATAGCTTTTGCTTTTCGCCTTGTAACATTTTGGCCACGGGTATGCCCGTCCAGCTCGCGACCACTTCGGCGATCTCTTCTTCGGTTACGTTGCTGCGCAATAATTGATTGCTTTGCGCGCCTTGGCCTTCCCGCTGCTGAGCCGAACGCAGTTGCGCCTCAAGCTCCGGTACAATGGCATACTGAATTTCTGACATTTTGGCCAAATCGCCAGCGCGTTGAGCCACTTCCATTTCAAGCCGCGCAGCTTCGAGCTCTTCCTTGATATTCTGTGCACCGTGAACGGCCGCCTTTTCGGCCATCCAGATTTCCTCAAGCTCGGAGTACTCGCGTTCCAATTCATCAATTTCGGTTTCTAAGTTTAACAACCGCGCTTTAGATGCGTCGTCACTCTCTTTTTTAAGCGCTTCGCGCTCGATCTTGCGCCGAATAATTTGGCGATCCAATTTATCCATCGACTCAGGCTTTGAATCAATTTCCATGCGAATACGGCTAGCGGCTTCGTCGATCAAATCAATGGCTTTGTCTGGTAGATTACGGTCGGTTATGTAGCGGTGCGATAAGGTAGCGGCTGCAATGATGGCAGGGTCAGTAATGTCCACGCCGTGATGCACTTCGTACTTCTCTTTAAGTCCTCGCAAAATAGCGATCGTGTCGTCCACACTCGGTTCATCGACCACGATTTTTTGAAAGCGCCGCTCCAACGCCGCATCCTTTTCAATAAATTGACGATACTCATCAAGGGTTGTGGCACCCACGCAATGCAGCTCGCCGCGCGCCAATGCGGGTTTGAGCATATTCCCAGCATCCATAGCGCCTTCGGCTTTGCCCGCACCCACCATGGAATGCAGTTCATCAATAAACAATATAATTTGCCCTTCTTGTTTAGACAGCTCTTTGAGTACTGCTTTAAGACGCTCCTCAAACTCACCGCGGAATTTCGCCCCCGCAATCAGAGCCCCCAAATCGAGGGACAACAGTCTTTTGTTTTTTAACCCCTCAGGCACCTCGCCATTTACAATGCGCTGCGCGAGCCCTTCCACTATGGCCGTTTTCCCTACGCCGGGCTCACCAATTAACACCGGATTGTTTTTAGTGCGTCGCTGTAATACTTGTATGGTGCGACGGATCTCGTCGTCACGCCCAATCACTGGATCGAGCTTGCCGCGTTCGGCCAGCTCCGTCATGTCAACCGTATATTTATCCAAGGCCTGAAGCGCGTCCTCAGAGTTTTGATCTTGCATACTCTCGCCGCCGCGCACTTGTTCAATCGCTTTTGTCAAGGCGGCTTTGCTCGCTCCTGCATTTCGCAGTAAGGCGCCTGCCCGGTCTTTGTCATCTACCAGTGCTAACAGAAACAGGTCGCTGGAAATAAATGAATCACCTCGCTGCTGCGATAACTTATCCACCACATTCAGCAATCGCGAGGTTTGTTGAGACATATGAATGTCTCCTTCCAAACCCTGAACTTGCGGCAGCTCACTGAGCGCTTGATCAAGCAAGGATGCAAACGCCCGTTCCTGCACGCCTACGCGGGCTAACAATGGCCGAATACTGCCACCCTCTTGCTGATACATCGCCGCCAACACGTGCAATGGTTCTATAAATTGATGGTCGCGACCGAGCGCCAAACTCTGCGCATCGGCCAACGCCAACTGAAACTTAGATGTTAGTTTGTCCATTCTCATGGAGGCACCTCTATAAACGGTTTTTATTACCCTTTAAATTGGGGCGGTGACGACCAAATACAAGCGCGTAGGTCGCTTTGCACCGCTTGCCCGC